>DASUSJ010000323.1:0-9099 GCA_036375155.1 Pyrinomonadaceae bacterium | reverse complement strand
GGGCGACAGTTTCTTCCAACCGCGATGCCAGCGTGAGCATCGCCCAGATCTCGTCGGCTTCTGAGCCCGAGATAACGGTCGCCGTCCTGGTTGTGTCTTTCGCAATTTCGATTGCACTGTCGAGGCTCTCACCGTTCTCGGCAAGCTTCCGGAAAATGGAGTTGGCTCGTACCGCCGAGTACTGGCAAAAGCAGCCGGTCTCTCCCTCAAAAGAAAGGGCTTCCTTAAAGTCGAAGACGATGACTGTGTTACGTGTGAACTTCAGAAGGAAATATCGCAGAGCCCCGACGGCGATCTGGGTCGCGATTGACTTCTTTTCTTCGAATCCGATGTCTGGATGGCGGGACTCAACTTCAGCAAGTGCATTTCGTTCCAATCGGTCTATCAGATCGTCGGCTTTTACGCCGAGGCCTTTCCGGCCGCTCATCTCGATAAAGGGCCGTGACCTGTCTTCGTCCGACAGCTCAAATCCTAACTCTTCGGCAGCGGCCGGTGACAGAGCGACCATTTCATATGCGAGATGGATACTTGCCTGTTCACCTTTGTCGGGTGAGATCGCGGCGACACCTTTCCTAACGATGTCCTGTGGGTAGGACTGACGCGAATCAATGACGTTATAAATAGTTTCGCCGTGGCCAAATTCGGGCACGTCCTCGCCGTGCAGGTTCTTATCCGATGTTGTAATCCAAACCTCTCGGCCGTCCCTGTATTCGTAAAATTTCCGGTAGTAAAAGTCCATACCCAGAATACCGAGCTTCCACATCTGGTACGCGATGTCTTTACCGGTGTAAGTTACTGTACCGTTCGAACGAACAAGTATCTTGTCTGCCTCGTGCTCATCGGTACCGGAATGGGATTCGAACGGCATGACCCAACAGCCCGCGTTTTTCCCTTCGCTTTCGAAGTGGATCACGCCAAGCTTTTTCATGTGTTCGAATGCTTTTTCCCAGAAATGGAGATGAAGGATTTCAGACTCGCGCGGGAGTAAGTCATAACGGATCGACAGCCGATCCATAGTCTCGAGGATGCATTCGACATTTCGCGTCGCAACGTAATCCGCGAGCTTAGCAGTCTCGTTGTCGCCGGCTTCGATAAGGTGAAGTACCTCGGTCCGTTTCTGCTTCAGCTCCTCACTTTTCTGATATTCCTGTCCAACTCGAGCGTATAAGTCCCAGCAGTAATAATCGAAATTGCCACCGCCAAGGGTAAGCTGCTCGTCGAGCCGCTTGATGTCGTCCAGCGTTCGATTTTCCAGGAAGATAAAACCCACAACGACGTCTGCTACTTGAACACCTGTGTTGTCGATGTAGTTCTGGATCTCGACCCGCTTGCCGGTAGCTTTCAAGATCCGCTGGAACGTATCACCAAGGACCGAGTTGCGTACGTGTCCGATATGGGCCGCCTTATTCGGATTGACCGACGTGTGTTCGACACAGACTTTGGTGGAACGGGAGTCGTTCTTTCCAGATCGGCGGGGAAGGGGATCGGCATCCACACGAGAAGAAAGAAAGTCGGCTCGGTTAAAGTAAACGTTTAAGTAGCCCGCTCCCGCAACGTCGATCTTTGAAATAAAAGCAAATTCTTCAAGAGATGCCTTAAGTATTTCAGCGATCTCACGGGGATTCCGCTTTTCTCCGGTTTCTTGTTTGATCCTTTTCGCGAGCTCGAACGCAATCGGAAACGCTACGTCACCGAGTTCCGTCTTCGGCGGTGTCTCAGAGGCAACATAATCAAGTTCGATATCGAACGCGGCAACGGCTGTTGACCGTATCCGTTCACGCAGAACTTCATGTAATTCGGTAAGCGTCATGTCTTAAATAAAAAAGCGATTATACGGGAAGGATGCCGGAAACACGACCGCCCCTTCAGTTCATCAGTTCCGAGTGCGGGCTTTAGCCTGTAGCTGGCAGATGGATCAACAAGCTAAAGCTTCCACTCTGAACTTTGCTCTTTGAACTTTGCACGTATTCCTAACTCCGAACTCCGAACTCTGAACTCTGAACTCTGAACTCTAAACTCGAGTAAGCTATACTTTCACTTTCATGCGAACTCTTTATTTTGATTGCTTTGCTGGTGCAAGCGGCAACATGATCCTCGGGGGAATCATAGGTCTGGGTGTGGATCCTGATGACCTCACTCGCGAGCTGAAGAGCCTTTCCCCTGTAGGCTTTGATATCCAATTCAACCATGTGGACCGATCCGGTATCGCTGCGATCCACGCGAGCGTTTCTGTACCGGATGAGAAGAAGCACCGGCATTTAAGTGACATTGAAAAGATCATAGACGCTTCACAGGTCACCGCTCGGGTGAAGGAAAGATCCAAAGCGATCTTTCGCCGGTTGGCCGAAGCCGAGGCGAGAGTACACGGGATCGATACAGGTAGAGTTCATTTTCATGAGGTCGGTGCGATGGACGCGATCATCGACATTGTTGGTGCCTGCGTCGGATTTGATCTCCTCGGCGTAGAGCAGTTCGTCTGCTCAAAGATCCACGTCGGCAGTGGGTTTGTCGACATGGCCCACGGAAAATTTCCTGTGCCGCCGCCGGCCGTTATCGAACTTGTGGGCGGCATACCTTACTACTCAACAGAGGTCAATGGTGAGCTCGCAACGCCGACAGGTGTCGCGATCGTCACGACACTCGCGGGCGGGTATACGGCTTCGCCGGAGCTTAAGGTCGAGAGAATCGGCTATGGTGCCGGGACCCGTGAATATGAGAGATTCCCAAACGTGATTCGTCTCGTTCTCGGCGAGAGCACAGCCGTCGCGACCGGCTCTGGAACAGATAGGCTGATCCAGCTTGAAACCAACATCGATGATCTATCCCCACAGATCCTGGGATATGTGATGGAGCGTGCTTTCGAGCTTGGTGCTTTGGATTGTTGGTTCGCGCCAATCCAGATGAAGAAGAATCGACCGGCCGTAATGCTTTCGGTTTTATGCGAAAGGGAAAAGAGAAAGGAGTTGACGGATCTAATCTATACAGAGACAAGCACGCTCGGGATCCGTGTTCGAGAAGTCGAGAGAGTTTGTCTGGAAAGGGAGATCGTAAGCGTATCGACGGAGTTTGGGCCGGTTGACGTAAAGATCGGCAGGCTGGATGGGAAGGTCGTAAACGCGATGCCGGAGTACGAACAGGTACGTCGGATCGCACTCGAAAACAGGGTTGCGTTCCGTGCGGTTCGTGATGCCGCGCTAGCTCGGGTTGGCGTCAACGATCGCCACTCAGCGCTTGCGGCGAGTAATCTTACTAATGAGTAATAACAATAGAAAGGAAGTCGATCGCGAGAAGATAGCGGCCGGTGTTCGAATGATGCTTGAAGGAATGGGAGAAGACCCGGAGCGTGACGGCTTGGTGAAAACTCCGCAGCGTGTTGCCGATTTTTATGTCGAGCTGACGGAAGGCATGTGGGTCGATCCCAAAGAGCACATCGAGCCTTTGCCCGGCGACTCGCATGACGAGATGGTCCTTGTGAAGGACATTTCCATCGCATCGGTTTGCGAGCACCACCTGGCACCGTTCGTGGGCAAGTGCCACATCGCTTACATCCCGAAGAACGGCCGCATCATCGGATTGTCAAAGCTCGCTCGGATCGCCGAAATTTTCGCTCGGCGACTTCAGGTTCAGGAGCGTCTGACACAGGAAATTGCGCAGACGCTGTTCGAATATCTACAGCCTATCGGGGTAATGGTCGTCATGGAGGCCGAACACACATGCATGACGCTGCGTGGGGTGAAAAAACCGGGGGCCGTCACTGTCACCTCAGCCGTTCTCGGCGGATTCCGTAAGGATCCCCGCACCAGGGCAGAGGCGATGGCTTTGATCAAGGGTTAAGGCTTCACATTAACCCTCTCAAAATTTTATAACGTGAAACTTTAGCGGTCTGGGCGCAGACTTATAAGAGGAAACTTTAACTATGAGAAGAACCTTCACGATCCTTTTACTCGCCGTTTTTTGTCTGCAGACGGTTTTCGGGCAGGACTACAGCGACCGCTTTGACGAGGCGAAGATGCGGGAACGGGTGATACGCCTTTCGGCCGATGACTTCGAGGGCCGCGGTCCCGGGACCGCGGGCGGAAAGCGTGCCGCGCAATACATTGCCGACGAGCTGAAAGCTGCCGGCGTGCAGCCGGGGAACGGCAAAGAGTATTTTCAAAATGTAAAGCTTGTCGGTATCAAGGCTGATCCGGCGACGGCGTTACAAGTGGGTTCGCAGTCTTACAAATTCGGTGATGATTTTGTTGCGACGACGTCGGCACAGGCGGCCGATGTTTCGGTCGACGCCGAACTGGTTTTTGCGGGATACGGGATCGACGCACCGCTTTATAGGTGGAACGACTATGGCGGGAACCCGGCCGATTATCGCGGCAAGGTCCTGATGATCATGGTCAATGATCCGCCGGCCACCGAAGCCGAACCGAATCTCTTTGGCAACAAGGCCCTCACCTACTACGGACGATGGACTTATAAATACGAAGAAGCAGCGCGGCGCGGTGCAGCAGGCGTGATCCTCATCCACACAAACGAATCGGCCGGTTACGGCTGGAATGTGGTTCGCACATCGAATGGAGGCTGGCGTTACGAGATCGCAAGAACCCCCGCGGACAAAACGCCCTTTCTGAAGCTTAAGTCCTGGGTGACGAACGACGCGGCAGCGAAGATCCTTGGCGGTGCAAAGTTGAATCTCGACGACCTGCGGGCAAGGGCAAGGGTTCGCGGATTCAAACCGGTCAAGACCGGTTTGAAAGTGAAGGTGAATCTCAAAAGTGAAATGCAGACGTTCGATTCGCCGAACGTGATCGGGATGGTCGAGGGAAGTGACCAGAATCTTAAAAGCGAATACGTCGTGTATACGGCGCACTGGGACCATCTTGGAATAGGTGAACCCGATGCGACCGGCGATCGAATCTATAACGGTGCATACGACAATGCTTCCGGCGTCGCGGCGGTGATCGGAATTGCCGAGGCGCTCGCGAAAATGCCCGCTAAGGAACGTCCGAAACGTTCGGTTCTTTTTCTTTTCCCAACTGCGGAAGAGCAAGGTCTCCTAGGTGCGGAATACTACTCGATGAACCCGCTCGTCCCGCTCTCGAAAACGGCCGCGAATGTGAACATCGACGGCGTCAACTTCTTCGGAAAAACCTCGGACTTTTCCGCACTCGGTGCTGAACGCTCATCGCTGGAAGCGGTCATAGACGAAGCTGCTCGGGAGCGAAATCTCACCGTCGAAGGCGACACGCGGCCCGAGCAGGGATTCTTTTTCCGTTCGGATCATTTTCCATTTGCCCGTGTCGGCGTCCCGGCGCTCTCGCTGCGTCACGGTGACAATTTCATAACTCCGCTCAAAGGCCAGGCTGAAAGTTTCTTCAAGGAATACACGGCCAAGTATTATCACCAGGCCTCGGATGAGTATCAGGAATGGTGGGACACCTCAGCCATGATCCAGGAAGCAGAGCTCGGTCTCGCGATAGGGATCAAGCTCGCAAACCTGTCTTCGCTCCCTCGATACAAGGATTCGGACGAGTTCTCCGCGGCTGACAAAGCGCGGTTCAAACGGTAGATCTGACACCAACCATAAAGTGTAGCGTGTGGCGAAATCCCGGCCGACACGCTACACTTTATGCTTTTCGATGCAGACCTTTTACATCACAACTCCGATCTATTACGCGAACAGCCTGCCCCATCTGGGACACCTATACACGACCTTGGTCGCCGATGTCATTCATCGCTACAAAAAGCAGCGGGGCTTTGATGTCTTTTTCCTGACCGGTACGGACGAACACGGTATCAACATCCAACGAGCCGCAGAGCGCGAGGGGCGAACTCCTCAGGAGCAAGCAGATCATATATCGGGCGAACTGAAACGAATGTTTGCCGATTTCGGCCTCGGGCCTGAGAACGGTGGTTATGACGTTTTTATGCGGACGACCGAGCCGTTCCATTACAAAGGTGTTCAGCATCTCTGGCGTGAGATCGCGAAGAACAAAACCCCAAAAGGTAACGACACGATCTACAAGGGCTTCTATGAGGGCTGGTTTTGTGCTCCATGTGCGGCCTACAAGAGCGAGGATGAGTACACGATACCGGAGGGATCGGACGTACCCTACTGCCTTATCCATGAGCGTCCCCTTGATCGTGTTGCGGAAGAGAGTTACTTCTTTCGCCTCTCGGATTACGGCGACGAGCTTTTGCGGATCATCGAATCTTCTCCGCAGCGGGTACGTCCAGATGCTCGCCGAAATGAGGTCGTCGCGTTTATCAAACGAGGTCTGCAGGATCTTTCTATCAGCAGACTGAAGAGTTCGGTCGGTTGGGGTGTGCCCGTGCCGGATGACGAAGCTCATGTAATGTACGTATGGCTTGACGCACTTTCGAACTACATCACAGCGATCGGCTACGGCAATGCAGAGCGCTCATCGATCGGTTTTAAAAAGTACTGGCCGGCCGTTCACCTTGTCGGAAAGGATATCCTTCGCTTTCATACGATCTACTGGTGGTCGTTTCTGCTGGCCGCTGGTGTGGAGTTGCCTAGCGGCGTTTACGCTCACGGTATGTGGCTCGATGCCGATGGCCGCAAAATGGGGAAGACGCTCGGCAATGTGATAGAAGTTGACGTTTTGCATGAACACTTTCAGGTCGATGCGGTTCGGTATTTCGTTCTCCGGGAGATGGTGTTCGGACAGGACGGTAAGTTCGGCTACGAAAATTTGATCGACCGTGCGAATGCAGATCTTGCAAGCGGCCTTGGAAACCTGGCCGCGCGGACCCTGTCCATGATCTCGAAGTATCGGGATGGTCGCATACCGGCCGGCAAGATAGCCGAGGAGAATTACATCCACGCGCGCCGTGCCGGGCTTGATCCTGATGGCGGTGAGATCGTGACGGTGCTTGAGCACTCGCGGGATGAGTTTGTACGGCGATTCGATAATTTTGAGTTCAGCCAGGCGCTCGAAATACTCTGGTCGGTGATCGCTCGAGTCGACAAGATGATCTCCGACACGAAACCGTGGGAACTCGCGAAAGACGGGCACCAGAGCGAGACACTTAATGCCGTGCTTTACCGGGCGGCGGAGACGCTACGCTGGTTGAGCGTGATGCTGTATCCGGTAATGCCTGAAAGTGCCGCGAAGATATATCTACAGATCGGTTTGAAAGACGATCTCGTGGAGCTTGACCCCGCGTCATTGGAGTGGGGCGACCTGGAGGCGGGAACGGCGATTGGCGAGACGGAGTCGGTTTTTCCGAGGATTGAAAAGGGTAAAGTTATGAGTGAGATAAAGAACGACGTGGAGGCAGGAAGCGAGGACGCGGAGACCGTGTCGCCGGCAACCCATAGGCAGGCGATAGCCAGCGACGAACCACGAACGACGAACGACGGCCAACAGTTCATCACCATCGACGACTTCCTGAAGGTAGAGCTTCGCGTTGGTGAGGTCAAAGTTGCAGAGCGGGTTCCGAATGCGGACAAGCTTCTCCGTATGGAGGTCGACCTCGGCGAGGAGAGACCGCGGCAGCTGCTTGCTGGTCTGGCTGAATACTACGAGCCCGAAAAGCTGGTCGGTCGCAAGGTCGTTGTGGTAGCGAACCTGAAACCGCGTAAAATGCGCGGCCTTGAGTCGCAGGGAATGATATGCGCGGCATCTCTGACGGAAGAGGATACGCCGGCGATCGCTACGTTTCTCGAAGACGTGAAGATCGGTGCAAGGCTGAAATGAGAGAGCAAATTCTTACCGATGGGATGTATGCGGTTAGTGCGGTCGCTGCGTCATGCGACTTCCTGAAGTCTAGGTTCTGATGGTATTGGTCGATTCTCATTGTCATATCGATGGGGAAGCGTTCGATGCCGATCGCGATGAAGTCATTCAACGTGCGAAAGATGCCGGTGTCGGGATGATGCTTACGATCGGGACAGGCGATCCGCACTCTGATGATTTCCGAAAAGCGGTAGCGATTGCCGAACGGTACGAGAATGTGTTCGCCAGTGTCGGCGTGCACCCACACGACGCAAAACTTTACGACGACGCCGCGGAGATCCATCTCAAGGAGCTGACGGCCTCAGAGAAAGTGATCGCGTGGGGAGAGATCGGACTCGACTTCTATTACGACCATAGCCCGCGAGCTGTGCAGTGTGACGTGTTTCGACGACAGATACGGACGGCTCGCGAACTGGATCTGCCGGTCATCGTGCACAGTCGCGACGCGGATGACGAAACAGTTGAAATTATCAGGAACGAGTGTTCAGGACCGAGCTTTCGAGGTGGGATAATGCATTGCTTTGGTGGTACGGCCGAGATGGCGAGGGAATTGATCGATCTTGATTTCTTGATATCATTCGCGGGAAACGTGACGTTCAAGAAGGCTGAGAACCTGCGAGACGCCGCTCGGGTGGTGCCGTTGGATAAGCTTCTGGTCGAAACCGATTGCCCGTTTCTGACGCCGGTACCTTACCGTGGCAAGCGGAACGAACCAGCATATGTCGAGCATACGGCGCGGTTCCTCGCCGAGTTTTATGGCGTCGAGTTTGACATGCTGGCCGAGCGGACGACCCAAAACTTCTTAGATCTTTTTAGATTGAGTTCAGAGAACAAGCTCGAAGTCTGAACAAAAGTGCGCAAATATTTCTTATGGCAAAGGAAAATTCATTCGATATAGTTTCAAAAACCGATTACGCTGAGGTTACAAACGCGATCCATCAGACCTCCAAAGAGATCGGACAGCGTTTCGATTTCAAGGGCAGTAAAGCGACGGTTGAACTCCAGCAAAAGGACTTGATGTTATCGGCCGAAGACGAGACCAAGCTTCGCAACATGAATGACATTCTTCAGTCAAAACTCGTAAAACGCGGAATCTCGCTGAAAGCGTTGGACTATCAGAAAATCGAACCTGCCGCGGGCGGAACTGTTCGCCAGCTTGTGAAAGTACAGCAGGGAATCCCTATCGAGAAGGCGAAAGAGGTAGTGAAGTTCATCAAGGACTCCAAGCTCAAGGTGCAGGCTTCTATACAGGGCGAGACCGTTCGTGTCTCTGGGAAGGACCGCGACACGCTCCAGGATGTGATCGCAAAACTGAAGGCCAAAGATTTCGGGATCGACATGCAGT
>DASUSJ010000322.1:0-10829 GCA_036375155.1 Pyrinomonadaceae bacterium | reverse complement strand
CATTTTCCCACCCAATATCGTCGTCGGAACCAGGACGATCAGGAACAACAGGTGATACCAGACGGGTGCGTAATTCCACACGTATGCTTCGACGGCCACGCCTACGATCAGAAGGACCACGGCTAGTGCGAGCGGCGCCTTTCGATTCTCACCCGCGACAACCGCGGCGATGAATCCAGAGATTATCGACACGATCGCTGCGCGGACGATGTGCATGATGAGGATCGTCGTGTCCGCCGTGAACGAACTCCCATTTTCCACCGCAAGTTGGAAAGCTCGCTGGTGTGCCCCGTACCAATCCGGCGAAAGCGACATCAGCACCTGGTCGCTGCCAACCCAAAGTATCGACCAGGCCACAAACCCGGCGACCACACCCAGAATGATTTTCAGCATTGTTCCTCCGTTACGGATTGATTTTGGTGGTAAAGACGATGAACTCGCGGCGATTATAGGGTGAAAGTTCCGTATGGGCAAACTACCGTGAATTGTCCGGCGCAAGGTCAGAACCGGGAGCGGTAGCGACCGGGTCGGCGATTGCGGAATGCGGAATGAGGTCTTTGCGTTGATTAGTGTGATTCGTGTGTTTGTATGTTGAATTCGCATCCTGTTCGTGTGGTTCTGCGTGAGTTAGTGGTTTCAGATACTCGGCGATAAACTGGAACCACTAACCCACACGAAACCACACGAAAAAGAACACGAAATCGATTGACTGCGTGTGCTTCGTGGTTACAGGTTTTACCTGCAAGGAACCACGAAGCACACTAATCAACACGAAAAGGGCTGACCGCCGCAAATCTACGATGGGGCACCCCGGTCGATACGCTCAAGGTTCTGACCAGTCGGAGGCCGATCGCCTGACAAGAACTTCCCACGGCGCCGAGTTCTGATGTATATTTCGGCTGTCGTGATCTTCAAACTCTTTTCGATCTTAGTACTCACCTTATCGCTAGCGGGAGTTTTATTCGCCCAATGCCCGACTATCGCCGTTATCGGTCCGGCCGGAGTGACCCAATTCGGTGACGAGATGAAGTTCCGCGCCGAGGTCAATGCGGTAGGTCCGCGACTCGAGTACTCGTGGTCAGTAAGCGCGGGCACAATTACCGAGGGTCAAGGCACCGCGGCGATAGCCGTTGCAACAGACAGAAGCATGGCAGGTGGAAACGTAACTGCGACGGTTACTGTCGGAGGGCTTCCACCCGGTTGTGAAAAAACTGCGTCAGAAATAGCGCCGATTGACGCCATACCCTGCGGAATGCCGGTCGACGAATGGGCGAATTTAAAACCAAACGATGAACGAAGCCGTCTCGACAGTTTCTTCGCGGAGCTATCAAACAATCCAGACAATATAGGCTTGGTGACGCTCGTCCTCACGAGTACAGAACTCCTCGGTGCGGAAAACTCGCGGGTTCGGTTTGTTTTGAGGCATGCAGCCTTCCGAAAGTTTGAGAAGGGCAGAATTTGGTTTGCTTTGGAGTCGGGTGAAATAAAACGAACAACACTCCGACGGGTTCCACCGGGTGCAGAAACTCCGTGCGACAAGTGCCTATTAATAAAAGGCAGCGACCTCTAAGCCACCGCCTTTTCTTACTGCTAATTGCTAATTGCTAATTGCTAATTGCTGATTGCTGATTGCTGATTTGTGATCACTTGATCTCCAACTCGAACGGCAGCATCAACATCGCCTCGCCGCGTTTCATTTGATCGAAGAGTTGGGCATAGCGGAGTGCTCGGCGGACGTCTTCAGGAAGAGATGCGGCTAGGGCCTGCTGAGCCTTGTGCTCCGCACTCATTTCAGTGTCTTCCGGGTTGCCGAACCATGCTTCAAAGAACGGCCGCGGAGCGGGGAGCACGACGCGCTTCACGTCTTTGTCAGCCGGAAGCTCTGCGAGCTGCTTTGCAACATCGATCGCTTTTTCAAGCCCCCCGAATTCATCGATCAGACCATTCGCCTTTGCCTGAGTTCCGGTCCACACACGCCCCTGCCCCAGCTCGTTCACACGCTCGGCGTCCATGTTTCGGCCTTGCGCGACCTTCGGCAAAAAGTTGTTGAAGTAAATGTTGTTCGCACCTTCTTCCATCTTGGTACGTTCTTCCGGCGTCCATTTTTCGGTCTCGCGGAAAATGCCGGCGTTCTTCCCACGCATCACGTACTCGTTCGTTACGCCGAGCCAGTCATACATACCTTTCACGACCGGCTTGCCCAGGAACACGCCGATCGAGCCTGTTATGGTCGAAGGCTCAGCGACGATCTTGTTCGCATTGCAAGCGATGTAATATCCGCCGGATGCTGCGACGTCAGACATCGAAACGACCACCGGCTTACCCTTCTTCTTTGCATTCTCGATCGCGTTCCACATCAAGTCGGACGCGAGCGCCGACCCGCCGGGGCTATCCACTCGCAGCACGATCGCTTTGATCGACGTGTCGTTTGCTGCTTCGTTGACCGCTGCGACGACCGTGTCCGATCCGACCATCCTTCCACCGAACGGGCTCTCGTTGGAATGCCCGATATTGATCGCACCCGAAGCGTAGATTATGGCGACGCGTTCACCCTTGTTTAGACCGAGCGAATCGGACGGAACCTCGCGATACTCGCCGCCGCGGATCGTGCGCAGCTTATCGTCCGTTTTGTATCCAAGACGATTCTTCAGATCCTCGTATACCTGATCTTCGTAAAGCGCGTCGTCTATCAACCCAAGCTCTTTTGCCTGTCTTGCGTTGTACGGTGCGTTGTCGATCATGGTCGTAACATCCTCGACCGACTTATTCCGCGACTCTGCTATTCCGCCGGTGAACCGCGTGAAGTATTCGTCAAGCACGGCGTTGATGACTTCACGCTGTCCCTCACCCATTTCCTTCCTCGTGTACTGGTCAGGCGCGTTCTTGTACTTCGGCCCGATCTGGATAACATCGGCTTCGATACCGAGCTTGTCGAGCGAACCTTTGTAGAACATCGCCTCGGCCGCAAACCCGTTGACATAAAGATCACCCGAGGGCGGAACGAAGATCTTGTCGGCCGCGGTCGCGATGTAATACTCGCGGTTCATCCCTATCTCCATATAGGCATAAACCGGTTTGCCTGATGCTTTGAAATCTTTGACAGCATCGCGCAGCTCGTCGGCCTTGCCCCAGCCGATGCCTGGGAACTTGATATCGAGAAGAATGGCGCCGATGCGGCTATCAACCTTTGCTTTGCGAAGCTGCGTCAGCAGGCTCGTGAATGACTGTCCCTGGTTGATACCGATCGCTTTCGCGAGTTGGTCTTCGGGTATGTAATCCGGCAGATCACCGGAGACGCTTAGGACGAGAACACTGTTATTCGGGACGCTTGGCCGTCCCAGTGACTCCGCAAGAAGGATGATGCCGATGATTCCGATCACCACCACCGCGAAGATGGTCCCGCCGACGATCAGCAGAACCTTCGATGTTTTTGAAATTGCCATGTTCTAAAAATAGTGCAAATAGTCGTGTTTATTAAAATCTTTCGGCGTTCCGCCTGTTATCTAATACGTTTATTAACGGGAAAAGTTTAGGTTCCGACGGGGTCATGGATTGGCCGCGAAGCGGCATGGAGATTCTGGCCGGGCAATGTGTTCGGCACCGCAAGGTTCAGTCCGTCGGCGACGCACCACAGAGCACATACGCGCCGATCTAAGATTTCAGCTCGTGTCGCGACACCGCAACCCTCCGGTGTGAAACTGGGGAAAGATTGCAATGATGCCGGCGAGTTCGCGTAGCGTGCTGATCTCCTTACAGGCTCCGATCCTTAACCCAACGCGGTAGGCATTCGTCCCATTGAACGAAACTAGAACAGCGACGCCTGAGGCTCAAGACTTGCCGGATCGACAATCGGCATATCCAGCATCTGCTTCAGCTTATTTGCGGTCGCCGGGGCGTGACCCTCGAAATAGTTGTCGACGTAGATGTACACGTCATTTGCGACGAGGGATGCCTTGATCATCTTCGACCAGGATTCTAGTTCCGCGGTCCGGTCGCGGTAGATGCGGTCGAAACTCGGGAGATCGCGAATTCCCATAAATCTGAGATACCCAAGCGGCGTTCGCGTTTTATCGAAGGCGGCGATCATCGCTTCGTCCGGTATCCATTTCCCCGCGACGAGTGCGAGTGCGACGTTTCGCTCGTTAAGCTCGTCGAAGGTCCACTCGACAAACCAGCCCGGATTTCGAAATTCGATCGCGAACGGAATTGTGCCGGGTAGTCTGGCCAGGAAATCTCGAACATTTTGGCCGTTCTCTTTTGTCGCCTCAAATGCGGCGGGAAGCTGAATGAGGATGGCCCCGAGTTTATCTCCGAAGCCAGCTGCCGCGTCAACGAACTCGTCAAAGATGGCGAAGCTGTGCGGGCCGAGCGAGAACTCATGCGTTACCGCCCTCGGGACCTTCAAACTGAAGAGAAAATTATCCGGTGTCGAGCTAAGCCATCCATCGATCGAGGACTGTTGCGGAGTGCCGTATGCAGTCGAATCGACCTCTATCGTGTCGAACACTTCCGAATAAATGGAGAGCATTTCCGGCGCTTTCGTTCCGCGCGGATAGAACACCGTTTCACCACCCGCCTTTGTGATCCAATCTTCGTACTGCCAGCTCTGGCAGCCGATGTGGAAGCGCTTCCTGTTGACCGCATCACTCATCCGCACTCGGAGCTCGTTGCCGCAAGGCAACTTAGCTTTTCAGCATCAAATGTCTATAATCTTAACTTTTTGGAAGCGGTTTTACCTGCCTATGGCTAAGAAAGGTTCGATACTCGTCTGCGACGACGAAGAAATAATGCGGGACGTTCTCGAGACGATCTTGTCGAGCGCGGGCTACAAGGTCGATCTCGCTCGTACTGGTGAGGAAGCACTGGAGCAGTATTCGCAAAAGCCTTTTGACGTTGTTCTGATGGACGTTTCAATGCCGGGGATGGGCGGACTCACCGCGCTCGAATCGCTGATCAAGCTCGATCCGGAAGCGGTGGTGCTGATGATCACGGCTTACGCGACCTTCGACACCGCGATCTCGGCATGGGAAAAAGGTGCGAACGGTGTGATACGTAAGCCGTTTCAAAACGAACAGATCCTCGCCTTCGTCGCAAAGGGCATCAAAAAGCGAAAAAAAGAAGAGGAGCGCCAGACGCTGCGGCAGGTTATGACGCGTTCGGTCAGCCGCGATGCGATCGTCGGCCGATCGGAAAAGATGGAGGAGATCTTCCGCCTTGTGGAACGGGTCGCCCCAGCACGCTCGACGGTTCTGATCACCGGCGAGAGTGGCACCGGCAAGGAATTGATGGCCAAGGCTATCCATGAGGCTAGCTCGCGGGCCGATTGCCCGTTCGTTGTCGTTAATTGCTCGAACATTCCGTCCGAGCTTCTCGAGTCGGAGCTTTTCGGTCACACAAAAGGTGCGTTCACCGGTGCGGTCGCGGCGAAGAAGGGATTGTTCGAGGTCGCTGATTCGGGTTCGATCTTTTTGGATGAGATCGGCGACCTTCGTCCGGAGACACAGGTCCGGCTGCTACGCGTGATCCAGGAGCGTGAATTTACGGCGATCGGTGAGACCACGCCCACAAAAGTCGACGTCAGGATCATTGCGGCGACCAATGTCGATCTGAAAGAGGCGGTTAAGACCGGGACATTTCGCGAGGATCTCTACTACCGGCTCTCCGTCGTGCCGATCGAACTGCCTCCACTGCGTTCGCGGCCGGAAGACATTCTCCCCCTGACTCAGCACTTCATCCGGAAATACAACGAAGAGAATCTGCGCACGATCTCGGAAAACCTGTCGCCGGAGGTCCTTTCGCTGCTCGAGAACTACCATTACCCGGGGAATGTTCGTGAACTCGAGAACATTGTCGAGCGGGCGGTCGTCATAGCCGCCACCGACGAGATCACCGTAGAGTGTCTGCGGGCAGAAGTACGTGACCCAGGTCTCGCATTCGAGATGATGCAAAAGGCCGAAGGAACCTCTGCGAATATTGACATAGGCCGCGGCGTTAATTTCTATGACGAGGTGAAGCGGTTCGAGATAGACCTGATCCGCCGGGCGCTGGATCAGACGGGGGGCCATCAATCTCGAGCGGCCCGTCTCTTGGGCTTAAATGCTACGACATTGAACTCTAAGATCAAGACGTACAATATTCACACCAAATCTGAGGGATTCTAGTTTCCTTGGGCCGCCTAGTAGGCCATTTTACCGGGATTCCGGTCTGACGGCCCTACCTGGCAAAAATGCAAAATTTCGTAAATTCGTTCAAACTATTGAACATTCGCCCGTGCGGCTTGGCAGTAAGCCTTTCTTATCAAGCACGTTAAGTTCCCGTCGACAGTGGCATAGTAGTTGTTCTGTTCAACTTGTACTTCTTATTGTTCATGACTAACGGCATATTTACGTATTGCAACAACCATTCTTTAGGAGGAGTACTATGAAAAGAGTTATAGGTGCTTTCGTGCTGGTGACGCTTGCGTCACTGGCAATGATAGCCCAGACAACTACAGGTCGACTGATCGGTACGGTTTCGGGGCCCGACGGGCTTCTGCCGGGGGCGACAGTCACTGTAACTGACACTCAGACAGGTCGCGAGTTTACTGCGATTACTGATTCTGATGGTAGCTTTCGATTTGACCAGCTAAGTTTCGGCGTTTATACCGTTCGTGTTTCGCAACAGGGTTTTAAGACCTTCGTTGCCACGGACGTTAAGATCGACGCGAATCGCGAGTACACATTAAAGCCGGTACTCGAAGTCGGTTCCGTTGAAGTTGAGGTTACGGTCCAGGCCGGAGCCGATCTTGTTAACTCGAGTAATGCAGAATTAAGCAATATCGTTACCCCCCGACAGGTGCTGGAGCTGCCGATCAACGGTCGTAACCCCCTTTCGCTTCTGAACCTTCAGGCGGGCGTAAACGCGACGAGCAATTCGATCAACGGCCAGCGCTCGTCCTCGCAGAACTACACTCGTGACGGCATCAATGTTCAGGACAACTTCATCCGCACAGGCGGCTTTGTCCAGGATCGCCCGACGGTGGACGATACCGGCGAATTTGCGGTTATTACACAGAACGCGGGCGCCAATTTTGGTGGTGGTGGTTCGACCCAGGTGCTCTTGGTTACACCTCGCGGCGGTAGGGACTTCCATGGAGCCGCTTTCATCTACAACCGAAATTCGAAATTTGCCGCGAACGAGTTTGGCAACAATGCTACGGGTAATGAGCGCCCATTCCTGAACCGGAACCAGTTCGGTGGAAAGCTATCCGGACCGGCGTGGATACCAGGGTTTGGCGACGGAACCCCTGCCTGGCATAAAGACAAGGCCTTCTTCTTCTTTTCTTACGAGCGCTTTCTGCTCCGGCAGACAGCGCCCATAACCCGGAGGGTTTTGCTGGCTCCATTCCGAGACGGAACTTTCTCGTACTGGGATCTTACCCCCCAATCTATGGGAGGACCGATATTCAGAACCGTTAATGTCTTGACCGGTGCCGGTCTGACGGGACCAATTCCTGCGTCGCAAGGCGGGGTATTGAGCGTTAATCCCACGATAGCGAGTCGGTTCCTTAATATAACCCCGACGGCCGGAAACGGTACTCTTCAAAATTGTGGGGGAACGCTTCCTCCGGGAACGGCACCAGGAACCTGTATTCGGCCTCTAACTCAGTCGTTCGTCTTTAACCAGAATGACAATGACACAAGAAATGGCATTACGGGCCGTTTCGACGTGGATTTCAACGATCGGAACAATGCGTACTTTGTATATAAGTACAACGACAATAATGACGACCGGCAGACGGACCCGGGCGGTTTCAATCAGATTCCTTTCGGAACGCAGGGCGGCCCAACGGATTTTTATCTGTTGAGCTACAACACGACCATTGGCTCGAACTTCACGAACGAAGTGCGGGGTGCGTTCAATCGCAGCAAGCCTTTCTTCAATCAAGCGGATAGTTTTCCGACGGATTATTTGATCGGCGGGTTACCGCTCGGATTGAGCACGCCGGAACCCAGTTTTCAGAAACAGGGGCGAGATACTGCTCAATACACTTTTCAGGACAATGCGTCGTATGTATGGGGAAATCATGCGCTCCGGTTCGGGGCTGACTTAAATGCTCAGCGGATCAGATCGCAAACGAACTTCAACGCGGTTCCTATTTACAACGTCAGCACGACGGCCAATCCACTGACGCCTCGGCTTTCGGTCGGGCTCTTCCCGGGTGGAATTGGAGGTACCGATCGCGCTCAGGCTGACGCCTTACGCTATCTTCTCGGCGGAATAGTTGGTTCAGGAACGGTTGCTGCAAACTTCGTCGGACCGGGAGCGGGTGCTGTGATAGGTGCTCCTAGTCTTCAAAAGTTCGAGTACGAAACGATCGGCCTTTACTTTGCCGATCAGTGGCGCGTCACGTCTGAATTAACCTTGAACCTCGGAATTCGCTGGGATCACTTCACACCCCTCCGGAACCCAGATCAAGTTTATCTGGAGCCGGATCTTCAGGGTGCTGATACTATCGACGAAATTGCGACAGTCTTAACGAATCCGATAGGTAACTACGTCTTGCTGGGCCAAAATGCCGGTAAGCCCGGCCACTTCTTCAAGCCGGATTACAATAACTTCGGCCCGAACGTGAGCTTCGCGTACTCTCCGCGAGGAGGCGGAGGGTTCCTGGGCGGTCTGTTGGGTCGCGAAGGCGAATCGGTTATTCGTGGCGGATTCAGAATGGGATATATCAACGACGAATATATCCGGTCGGCTGATAACGCTGCAGCTGGTAATGCGGGTCTGAACTTTACCCTGCGTGCCGGCGGTGCTCAGAATGTTAGCGGTGTGTTCGGTGGTGCGATTCCGGCATTTCCGGCTCCTCCAGCGATCAACATACCGATCACCTTTGCACAAGGTAATGCCCAGGCCGGTAACTTCTTCAATACGATTTTCGCGATCGATCCGAATCTGCAAACGCAGAGGAACATGGAGTATAACTTTGGATACACTCGCGAAATCGGATGGGACACAGCATTCGAGATCAGATACGTAGGCGGACGGAGCAATAGCTTGGTTCGCGGCTTCGATTACAACCAGGTCGATGTAACGGCAAACGGTTTCCTGCAGGACTTTCTTACTGCAAGAAACAACTGCCGAATTCTTCAGGCGAGTTTTGATCCGGTACGACCGTTGGCTACCTGCCCGGACGCGAGCGGCAGCCAGGGGTTGCCCGGTCAATCAACCAATATGCCGGTGTTTGCTTCCCTTCCGGGCGGCGGATTCTTGAACAACAGTGTCGTAACCGGCCCCATTGCTCAAGGTAATGCCGCAGACCTGGCGATCATTTACATTACCAACGGTCTTGACGGCAACGTGCCGTTTGTACCGAATACGAATGCCGGACCCGTCGACGTCTTGCAGAATGGAGGTCGGTATCGCTATAACGCCCTCCAGGCTGAGATTCGCCGTCGTTTCACGAGCGGTTTGTCTTTCCAGGCTAACTACACGTTCCAGAAGATCCTGACCGACGTGCAAAGCGATGCGCAGGCGAGGTTTGATCCTTACCTGGATATCAACAATCTTCCCCTGGACAATGGTCGCGCGGACTACGATCGGACACACACGATCAATGCGAATGCGATCTACGAACTTCCATTTGGTAAAGGAAAGAGATTCCTCAACTCTGGTGGGATATTGAACACGCTTTTCGGAGGCTGGCAGGTGACTTCTATTGTCAACGTTAGCTCGGGGGCTCCATTGTCCATCAAGGATGTTAACGGAACTCTTAATCGGCTTGCACGTTCGGGCCGCCAGACCGCAGTCAGTAACCTTTCCACGGACGAGATCAAGAAGCTTATCGGGATCTTCAAGGTTGACGGGAAGATCTACTTTATCAATCCGTCGGTTATCGGGCCGGATGGCTCAGCGACAAACAGCAATCTCGAAGCAACTCCTGGCGCCGGTTTCCCGGGTCAGGTGTTCTTCCGGGCTCAGCCCGGCCAGACGGGTAACTTGCCGCGCAATTTCTTTAATGGCCCCTGGTATATCAACTGGGATGCCGGCCTGATCAAGAACATTGCGTTCAATGAGACAATGCGCCTGCAGCTTCGTGCTGAGGCATTCAACGTTCTTAACCACACGAACTTCTTTATCGCTGATAACAGTGCGATATTCGACGTCGATTCGACTACATTTGGTCAGATCTCGCCGACAAGCACTTTTAGCCCGCGCATAATGCAGTTTGCGGTGCGTTTTGAATTCTAGTAACACCGGCTCTTAGTCGGGATTTGTAAGGGCATCTTTCTTCTGACGGTGCCCTTTTTTCTTTATTCACGGGATAAAAATAATCGACGAACTCTGTAACCCGAGTCGCAATCGAAACACTATATGTCAAAACCCTTAGCGGCACTGGCATGTTGATATTATAATGAGACCCACCAATCCCAGAGTTTTAGGAGATATATGAACAAATCATTAGTTATTGCCCATCGGGGCATCCTCGTGTCCCTTGTGTTCCTTTGCGGTCTTGTGTCTATTGGCTTCGCGCAAAAGCCCGCGGTAGAAAAGCTGACTGCCGAACAACTGATATCGAAACATTTGGAGTCGATTGGATCGGCTGAAGCTCGCAGCGCGCTACAGTCAGTGGTCGCCGTTGGAACCTCAAAGGCGACCTTTCATGGTCGTGGCGGGGGCGTCGCGGAAGGGATCACGGTCATCGCGTCGAAGGGAAATATGTTCATGATCGCGATGAAGTTCAATACATCGGACTATCCATTCGAAAAAATGGGGTTCGATGGAAATGACTTTACCGTCGGTTTCGTTCGCCCGGGCGTTCGATCGAATTTAGGAAGCTTCTTGAGAAC
>DASUSJ010000321.1:0-12741 GCA_036375155.1 Pyrinomonadaceae bacterium | reverse complement strand
GGGCTGTCCAGATAGCGATGAAATTCAGTATCGGCACCAAGTGTCTTATGCTCCGGTACCGGTTGGCTAGCCTCACTCCCGTCCACATCACTCTTCAGCACAAACCGCCCCGTCGCCTTATCGCGAACGAACATGTCACCGGCATTGTAGGGCTCGGCATACTTGATGTAGTAACCAAGATAGCCATTGAGCGCCGCCAGCTCCGGTGATACCGCTCGGCGGAACGAGTAAGCGACGTCGTGAGCCGTGATCGGAGCTCCATTCGAAAAGGTCGCATTCCTACGAAGGTGGAAAAGATATTCGGTACCCCCGGCTCCTACCTCCCAGCTCTCCGCTATGCCCGGCATCGGTTCCATCGTTTTCGGATGGTATTCGACGAGAGCATCGTAGAGGGCCATCATCAAACGCGCCTCAGGCTGACCGGTCGCCACGGCCGGATCGATCGAATCGGGTTCCGAACCCGTAACGTACCGAAGCACATTGTCTTTCGCTACGATAGTCTTTCCAAAATATTTGCTGCTCGCGGACGAGGTACAAGCGGAAATGAAAGAGGTCAGTAATAGGAAGGCGATCGCGCTTCGCATACTGGATGGACGAGTTATTTTCATAGACGAGCTCCGTCAACTTCGATTAACGTCACAGGAGAGAGATTGGGGGAAACTGCCGAGTGTCAATAGGTTATCACGTTTCGGCAGTTTTAAGATTCAGATTTTGCCTACTTCGGTTGCCAGTTGCTGTCGATCGCGACTTCGGTAAGCAGCGGAGCGTCGAGGCTGTTGATCTCAAATCCGATGACGTAGGGCTTCACGAGCGAGTAAGAGGTCGGGAAATAGAGGGGTATCGCCCAGTGTTCGTAAACAGCGGTCGCTTCCGTCATCTCGAGGTCGGTGTCGTCTGTCTCGGAAGCAGCGGTCTCATCGGTCGGTGCGATCGCAGGACGCGCCTCGACTGCGCCCGAACGCTCGCGAGAATCCCTATCGGTTTCGACGGTCTGCTGAGCGGGCTTAAGGACGGCAAGGATACTCATGAACTCGTTCGCGGACGGGAAGACGACATTTCGACGGACCAAATCGAAATCGCCCGCGCTTCTTGCGGCTTCCAGCTCGGCGAGATCCTTCACCACGATCTCGGTCGACAAATTGAGGTTCTGTTTCCACATCCGGGCTACCGCGCGGGCGACTCTTTGCTGGGTTTCGTTGCGGTTCACGACAAGCCGGATAACGGGAAAATTCTCGCCGCGCGGAAAGCCCGCCTCTTCCATAAGGTCGCGGGCCCGGTCCCTGTCCTGAACTATCCTCGTCTCCGAACCGCCACCGAAGGGCAGGAATCCGAGCGCCGGCGTCGTTATGCCTTCGGTCTCACCTTCCGTCAGCCGCTCGCGTTCGAGCGAGATCGAGAGAGCTTCGCGAACGCGTCTATCATCGAACGGAGATTTCTCGTGGTTGACCTCGTAGAAGTTAAGTGCCGCGTGTGTGCGTCGACGGAAATCCTGGAACGGCTCGAGAAGTTTTAGGGCAAGCGGTTCGAACTCAACGTTCGTGATCGCGTCGATCTCACCCGCTCTATACGCCGCCAGAACCTCTTCCGCATTTTTCGAAGAAACGAACTTTGCGCTTTCGAGTTTTATCGCGTCCCGGTTCCAGTATTGGTCGGAGCGAACGACGGCGATACCGTCGGCGTCGATCGACGAAATGCGAAACGGACCATTCGTAACGAGATCCTTGCTTATTGGAACCGGTACGGCAGGCATGTCCCCGAAAACAGGTCTGAACACCGGATGCGCGACAAGCCTCGGAAAATCCTTATCCGGAGCCGTCAAGACGACGCGGAGCGTGTAGGCATCGGTGGCCGAGACACCGAAATCCAACGGGGCCGGGCCCGGTTCCGTTCTTACGTTTGAATTATTACGACCAGCATCACCAGGTCGCGTCGACTCGGGCAGCGGTGACGGCAGCGAGTCGGACACGTTCGAATTCGGAACAAGCTCGCTCGACGGCGCTTCGGCTCGTTTTTTCCTCACTTGGAAACCGACAATGTTCGCCAGAAGCTCTCGGTGCGCTGCTGCGTCACCAAGTTCGCCGATCCGCTTCCACGAACGCACGAAATCTTCCGCCGTTACCGGCTTGCCGTTCGACCAGCGGGAGTTCTTCCTGAGAGCGAAGGTCCAGGATCGGAAGTCCGGTGTGGATGTCCAGCTTTCGGCCGCCGCGGGCATCGCCTCCAAGGTTCCGGTATTCAATTCAGTCAGCCCTTCGTAAACGGCACGGACGATATCGGTCTCCGGTGGAGCCATCGCCAAGGCGGGGTCAAGGCTCTTTGGCATCCGCCCATTACTCCATCGAAACTCTTGCCGTCGCGGCGGTGCGGTCCCCGCATAGTAAGGCTCGGACCGAGACGGTTCCAATTCTCCGCAGCCCCAGAACAAAAGCTGACAAGCAAGCAAGAGCGCACCCGCCACTGCTCGCCACGTCAGGTTACGGGCAGCCTTGGTCGGTTGCTTTTTTTGTCGTTTTGTATCGGACACTGCCTTGGGTCAGCTCTTCGGTGACTGTTGCAATCGATGGAAGACTTCGGTCGTTCGTTCCCGTGTGACCTCAAACCCGTATGATGTATCGATCAGATGATCGGCGAACTTCTTCTTTTCTTCTTGCGGCATTTGCGACGCGATCCGCCGTTCCGCATCGGCCCTACTCAGATTGTCGCGCGACATGAGCCTTTTCAATTGTAAGTCAGGTTCGCACCACACAACAATCAATTGGTCATACCGCTTATATCCGCCGGATTCGATCATCAATGCGGCATCGACGATAGCGATGCCGTCGGGTTTTTCGGCCTCACACTCACGCAGCCACTGTTCCTGCTCCTGAAACACAAGAGGATGAACGATCGAGTTAAGCAAAAGTCGCTTTTGTTCGTCGGCAAAAACTATCGAACCGAGCTTAGACCGGTCGAGCTGGCCAGTTGGTTGGAGAACTTCATCGCCAAATTCGTTGGCGATCCTGCGCAGACCGTCAGTTCCCGGCGCAACCACGTCGCGTGCAACTTGGTCAGCGTCGAGCACGAAACAACCCAGTTCGCGAAACACTCCGAGAACAAAAGATTTTCCGACCGCGATCGATCCTGTTAGTCCGACACGGAGCATAGTTGATAGTTGATAGTTGATAGTTGATAGTGAACAGCGGACAGTTCGTCCGCCTAATTTGACGACGATCAGTCCAACTGTCAACTACCGGTCGAACTATCAACTGTCAACTATCAACTATCTCCCGTGTCTTTTCGCGAGCTTGCCGACGTTAAACTCTGCGATCTCGCCCAAGGTCAGGCCGAGCTCATCGGCACATGCCGAGATGTACCAGAGTACGTCGCCGAGTTCGTCTTTCAGCTTCCCGCGAACTTCATCGGTAATCACGCCGCCGTGATCGCGCTGGATCTTCTTCACGATGTTCGCCACCTCGCCCGCTTCGCCGGCCAGCCCGAGCGTCGGATACTCCAGGTTCTCCATTCGTCGCGGGTAAAGAGCAGTTGTGCTCGCTTCAGTTTGGTATTCATCAAATGTCATGTGCTTTTTGTCTATCGAGTCCACTGAGTCTGTTGAGTTGCGAGTCTGTTGAGTGGTTAGCCGGCAAAATCCTAACTTAGCTGACTGACGATTCACGACTTAGCATTTACATTCACGATTCACCACTAACGATTCACCACCAACGATTCACCACTAACCTGTCGTCTCGAACGGGCTGCTTCGACCGTGTTCTTCATTAACATCGCGACCGTTAACAGCCCGACACCGCCTGGGACCGGAGTAAAATTCGCTGCCTTTTCTTTGGCCTCTTTCGGGTTTACATCCCCGACCAGGGTAAATCCGCGTTTGTCGATCGCGGCCAGGCGTTTTTCGAGCTCGTCCTCCCCAAACAATTCTCGTGCGAAGTCCGCATTCGAAACATTATTGATCCCCACATCGATGACCGTTGCCCCTGCTCCGATGTGCTCGCCGCGAATAAATCCCGCGCGGCCGATCGCGGCAACCAGAATGTCCGCCCGCTTCGTCACTTCAGGCAAATCCCGGGTCCGCGAATGGCAGATCGTCACAGTTGCGTTTTGATGCAGCAGCAGCATTGCCATCGGCTTTCCGACTATATTGCTGCGTCCGACGATGACCGCATTTTGTCCCGCTATCTCGATATCGCTCCGCTTCAAAATTTCGATCACACCGGCGGGAGTGCACGGGACCAGAGATCTCTCGCCCTGGGACAAGCGGCCGACGTTTATCGGGTGGAAGCCATCGACGTCCTTCTCCGGATCGATCGCCTCAAGGATCGCTCGATCGTCGATCTGATCGGGTAATGGAAGCTGCACCAAGATTCCGTCGACGTCGTCTCGGTCGTTTAGTCTTCGTACGATCGAAAGGAGCTCGACCTGTGATGTTGTATCCGGCAAATGATGATGCTCCGAGAGCATCCCGATCTCCTCTGCCGTTCGCACCTTGTTCCCGACGTACACCGCGGAAGCCGGGTCTTCCCCAACACGGACAACCGCGAGACAGGGACTGGTCCGGTGTTCTGATCGCAACACGGCGATCTCGCCAGCGACCTCGGACTTTATCGCCTCGGCAATCGCCTTGCCGCTAAGAATTCTAGCTGCCATATGAATTGTGAGATTTTACAGGAAGTGATCCGGGATTGTCAGTTTTGTAGGGCAGAAACGAGCAAATGCTGGGCAAAGAGCCGGTAAACACTCCGTCTCCAATCGAACAAGATCTCCTGAATCTTAACAACCAAAATGCGTCACCTACTTAACAGTTCGCTCAGTGCATTCATATTCACGCTCATTCTGGCGGCTGCCGCGTTCGCTGCCGACTTCGATCGGGACGGCAAGGCGGATTTCGCTGTTTTTCGCCCGTCCACAACGACATGGTTTTGTCAGCCTTCCGGTGCCAATGCCGCTGCGTCGGCCTTTCAATGGGGACATGCTTCAGATGTTTTGGCCGCGTCGGATTACGACGGCGACGGCCGTACTGATGTAGCGGTTTGGCGTCCGGAAAATGGAGTTTGGTATATCCACCAGAGCGGTGACGGCGGTGTCCTTCTTGTTAAGTGGGGTATGACAACGATGCATCCGACCGGCGGGTTGCCCGATGTTCCCGTTCAAGGCGACTATGACGGCGATGGCAGAACTGACATCGGTATCTGGCGCCCCGACACCGGCGAATGGTGGATCCTAAGATCGTCGACCGATTACGATCACGACCGCCCCCTGATCTTCCGATGGGGCAAGCTCGGCGACGTTCCCGTCCAGGCGGACTATGACGGTGATCGCCGCATCGACTTCGCGGTGTTTCGTTCCGGCGAGAACCGCTGGTACATACTAGAAAGCTCGACCGGCAAATCTTCGGTGCGTGCATTCGGTTTGGCCGGTCTTGATACGCTCGTCCCTGCCGATTACACGGGTGACGGAAAGGCCGATATTGCTGTCTACCGTGGTTCAGTTTGGTATGTCCTCGACAGCTCCACCGGCGAAACCGATATTTTTCATTTTGGATTTAACGACGATCGGGCAGTCCCCGCCGATTACGATGGCGACGGCTCGACTGATTTCGCCACCTATCGCAGCGGGACCTGGTATGTCCACGAAAGCTCGGCCGGAAACTTGCGATCATTTAACTTCGGGCAGACGACGGATGCCCCGGTGAGCTCCGGCGTGATCAGAGAAAGTATTGTTGCAGTCCCCTAACCTGAGGTCCACGCGACCCTGTTATGAGAAGCTTTTAGGAGCTTCTCTTTTTTTGTCCATCGTTTTTCCTAAGTTACTTCTCGCTTCTCGCCTCTCACGAACTTGCGAACCGCACGCCTTTAGGCAGAATAGAATCGATGGCAGTTTACGTCGACAAGCTTTGTGATTATCGCTGGAGGCTTGGACCCTCGTGCCACCTGATCGCTGATTCCATCGATGAACTTATCGAGTTCGCCGTCTCGATCGGGCTTCGACGGGAGTGGTACCAGCCAAACAGCTCGCCGCACTTCGACCTTACCGCCGACGGACGTGCAATAGCCGTCCGGAACGGAGCGATCGAGCTTACGAATCGCGAGTTTGTACTAAAGCTTCGCGAGCTTCGGGCAAAGCGCAAGGCGGGAGCCGCTGTGTGACCTCCCGTGCCTTTCGATTGTTTGTTTGTTTGAAATCCCGGGGCTTTGTGTGGGTTAGGGTGTCAGGCTGTTGCGATTGTTTGGAAACCGTTAACTCAGACGAAACTACACGAAAAGAACAGAGAGCGCGGAACAGAATGATGACGTCGTTGCTGCGGTGGTTAACGAAGACCGGCCGCGAAACACACGGACGTATCGGCCTGGCGATCACGGTTGCGCTCGAAACGGGTTCCTGTAAGAATCGGCTTTTGATTTTATGCGTGTCTTACTACTGACTCTTTTTGCAGCACTCTTCATAACCTCGTGTCAGACAGGCCCGACGCAGACGGCTCAGGCAGAGGTCAAGCGGTTCCCGATCAAGGGCAAGGTCATATCAGTCGACCGGGCGAAGAAGAAGGCGAAAATCGACCACGAAGCTATACCCGGCTATATGCCGGCGATGGAGATGGACTTTCCCATACGCGAAGATTGGGTCTGGGACGAACTGGTCCCGGGCGCTGAGATCCAAGCGGAACTTGTCGTCGATAACTCTGCGAAAGAACCTTACTGGCTCGAGAAGATCGGCATCTCAGCAGCAGCCAAACCCGGCCAGCCTGTCCCGCCGATCGATGAACGGTTCGCGCAGATCGGCAACGAAGTTCCGGATTTTGAACTGACCAACCAGGATGGGAAGCGGATCTCGTTTCAGGATTTTCGCGGAAAAGTTCTAGCCGTGACATTCATCTACGCTCAGTGTCCGCTTCCGGATTACTGCATAAAGATGTCGACCAACTTCAGCGACGCCGCGAACAGGATCATGGCGGAACCGGAGGCGCGAGACCGGTATCGTCTGCTTACGATCTCGTTTGACCCCGAGCGGGACACGCCGGAAAAGCTGCGATCCTATGGGCTTGGTTACTTGGGCAAAGGAGCCAAGCCGGATTTTACCGTTTGGCAGTTGGCTGTCGGAAATGAAAAGGAAGTTCGCGAGGTCGCAACTTTCTTCGGCTTGCGCTTCGAAGTGGATGAAAACGACCGGACTCAGTTCAATCACTCGCTAAGAACCGCGGTCATTTCTCCCGAGGGAAAGGTGACAAAGATCTTCGCCGGGAATGAATGGACGGTTAATGATCTGATCCGTGAGATGAAAGCAGCTTCCGGAAGCTCTTAGGTCGACTATCCTCGCGACACGAGTCAGAACCGGCTGTGGTACAGCCGGTTTCGCAACGCGAGAGTTTCCCGAACACCCAGGCTACGCGCCCGGCTGTTACTACAGCCGGTTCTGACTCGTGGCGCCGGTCTCCGACAACGATCAGCCGCAACGACTTGTCCCATTAGCTCAACACGTTCCTGCCCGCAACATATGTCGCCACAACGTCCGTGGCGTTCGACGAAAAAACAACAGCAGCCTCAACATTGTTCAGAGGTTCCTGAGCCCCACGGTCTAGCGAAACGACCGCCAGATCCGCTTCCTTCCCGACGTCCAGTGTTCCGATCTTATCCTCAAGCCCTAATGCCTTTGCACCGCCGAGGGTGGCAAGCTCGAGGACTTCGCGGGCGGAGATGAATCTACGGCGGTTCGGCCTGTTCCTCGCCGAGAAAGCGGCGAATCGTGATTCTTCGATAATGTCGCAGAGGTTGTTGCTGGCAACCGAATCACTTCCCAGGCCGACCGGGATCCCCGCGTCCAGAAATCTTTCCAACGGAGCGTATCCGTGTCCGAACTTCGCGTTCGATTTCGGACAGTGTGCGATCCGCGAGCCGCTTGCCGCGATCAATTCGATATCACTTTCAGAAACTGTGACGCAATGTGCGAGTAACGGTTTTGCACCGAGCACGCCGGTTTGAGATAGAAACTCGATCGGTGAGCAACGGGGGATCTCCCAGTCGACTTTCATCCGTTTATAAAACTGCATGAAGAAACCGTCGCCGGACGAAAGTAAGGCATCTTCTTCGACGGATTCCGCCGCATGGATCGTAAGCTTGATACTCTCGTCCATCGCATAACGAGCTATCAGCTCGAACAATTTCCTGCTGACGGTATAGGGCGAGTGCGGCGAAAGGCCGACCTCAACCAGTTCCGTGCTCTGCTCCCGTAGCGCGAGGAATTTGTCTTTCAGCTTCTCAAAATCATTCGCCGCCGTGGAGTTGTCGGGCGAAAATTCGGTCTCCTGAAATAACACTCCACGCAAACGCAACCCGAGGGCTCCCAGGGCTTTCAAACCGGCCATGCCATATCGTCCTATATCACCAAAGCATGTCACTCCGGCACGAGCACCTTCGTGGGCACCGAAAACGGCCCACGCCGCGATCTCGTCCTCCGTCAGCTGCGACCGGAGATCGTTCAGCTTGAGTAGCCAGGACTTGAAATCATGCTCGACATCATCAAGAGCACCGCGCATCGACGTCACTTCCAGATGCGAATGACAGTTGACGAACCCTGGGAGAATCGCCGCCTCTCCAAAATTAGTCACCGGTGCTTCCGGAAACAGGGCCACAACTTCGTCCGCTGTTCCCACAGCGGCGATACGTCCGCCGTCGATCGCCACACCACCACGCACGATCGGTTCCGACGCTATCGGCAGGACGTATTCAGCGGTCAGGATCTTCATTTGGTGAGGATGCTCTTGTCCGACCGGTAGCGGTCGAGGATGGATGTCACGTACGCTCTCGTCGAGGGAATGCCGATCCTCGAGACAAACTCGGTTTCTGACAGCCGTGCCGCGTCGGTACCGCCGGTCCACTCCTCGACGCGGCTCGGCCCGGCGTTGTAAGCCGCAAGCATCATCGCTGTTTCCGCCGGTCGGCCCCGATATGGCTCGCGTATCTTTTCGAGATACCAGCACCCGACCTGGATATTACGCTCGGCATCACTCATGAATTCGATCACGTTCTCCGAGGTCTGCCGCTCAAACTCGCGAAGCCCGGTCTCCTTCGCCCACTCGCGTGCGACAAGCGGTGTCACCTGCATTAGACCGATCTCATCGTCTTCACCGAGCGCCCTCTCGCGAAACCACGTTTCTTCGTAGATGAGGCTCCAAACCAGACGCTCGTCGAGCCTGTAAACACGAGAATGACGCGTGATCAATTCATCGTGACGGTGTTCCCAATAATTGCGAAAAAAATATGTCCCGGCAGCGAGAACCACCGCAAGTATCAGCAGGCAAGAAATGAGGTATCGGGACATTTCCTATTGAGGCAGCCGCCGTTGCACGGCCGATCGCGTAGCTTTCGACGCCGCCTAGATCTTCTTCAAGCGATGCTTCTTGCGTCGGGCAGGCGGCTGCTCGTTCCCGTATGTTAGCGAATGCGCCTCGGTCTCCGTGTGGCGCCCGGACCGGATCATCTCGGCAAACAGATCGGTATCGTAATCCACTTCGTGCGCCATTTCGCGCCGGATATCGAGCAAGACTTCCAAGAATTTCGGCCGCCGGTACATTTTTCTATGAATAGTAAATCCCGAATCGCGAGTGGACGCAACATCAGCTATGGACAAGAAATTCGGGGGTAACGATCGTTGGCGAGAAAAACCCTGCAGCGGTGTTGAAAAGCCTGATCCGAGCTTGCTTGCGCACGTTGGCCAGATGGCCGAAGTTCCATGTGACGAGGTAATCGATCTTGTGGATCGACGCAAGCGCGACGTGAAAGGCGTCGGCAATATACTTTCTATGGAAGATGCCCCGAGAGATGTAACCTTCGGCGAGAATCGCCGCTTCGTCAGAAAACTCGACGCGCTCAAGCGGCCTGATTATCTTCATGTAGCCCGTTCGATGCGGTTCGGCGACACGTTCCAGCTCGCGTTCAACCAGAAGTGAAACACACGCGCGATACTCAGAAAGCTCATGCTCGAACCAGCGGATCGTCAGATCGCGCCGGAACGGATCGCCAGCATCAAGATAGGCGCCGATCACTGAGGTCTCCAAGTAAAGACTTAGTTTCATCGCAGATGATCTTTAGCTTACTGTTCTTTGGTAATCGGGACGAACGTGACCTTGGAGTTTTTGAAATCGAAAGTCATCCGGTAGTTGCGAAGGAAGTTGCCTCCGAGAATGCCGGCCTGCTCGAAGCCGGACGCCTCGTTGATCATATCCAGGTCAAGGGCGATGGCCGTGATGCTCTTTCTTGTGTGAGATCCGAAGCTGACGCGAGGAAGCAAGAATGACGGCACGTCGTCGGTGATCCCGGCCGAACCGATGACGCGCATCTTCTCGTCGCGAACGAACGAGCTGATGCTGCCCAGACTTGCAACGTCATCGGATATGACCGACACGCTGGCGCCGGTATCAACGATAAAGTTCAGCGGTTCCTCGATCCCTTCGAGCTGAACCTCTCCGCTAAGAAAGCCACTTGACGTGAGTCGAAGGGGTAGCGAAAGCCCGTCCTTTTCCGCTGCTGGAGCCTGCTCTTTCTTTGTCAAGGTGAAAGTGAGCGCTCCGTAATCGATGGTTGTCAGAAATTTCGAGATAAGTGACAGGCCGATATAGCCGTCGATGCCATTTCCGTCGCTGTGGAATTTTCGAATATAGACCGGGACGCTCCGCACGTTAACATCCCCGATCTCGACTTCCCGAAGAAAACCGTAGACGATCTCAAATCTGCCGTCGCCCCCGATCCCTTTGGCGAAGCCGCCGCGCGTGACCGGGTCGATCTTAAGGCGCTTAGCGGTCTGTTCCGAGATGACGGAGATGCCGGAGCCCGTGTCGAGCACGAACCGCAGAGGCTCCTTCTTGCCGTTTACTCTCAAGTTAATAACTGGACGGTTGCCCACAACTTCGATCGGCACCGAGGTCTCAGAAGCGCCGGACGTAATGTACAGCGACTCTTTATAGCCGAGGAACCGGAGAAAGCTTATGAGCCCTTTGATGCGATGCCTGCGCTCGTCATCGGTGTTTCGCGAAAGCGAAAGGAATCGTTGGTAAGCGTTGGCGGCGTCACGGTACCGTTCGGCCCGAGCCGATACCTGTGCATAAGCAAAGTGATAATCCGGTTCGTCGGTGTCGTGGTAGACGGCTTCAGAAAGATTTGCGAGGGAATCGAAAATACGGTTCTCGTAGAAATCAAGCATGCCGTACCCGGCCCACGCAAGGGCCTCTTTTTTGTTCAGGCGAAGCGAATTCGAAAATACGACGCGTGCCTCGGGGAACTTACCCGCTGTCAGAAGTGTCGCCCCGAGCACAGCAAAAGCACTGGAATTCTTCGGTTCGGCCTTTGCGACCGCAAAGCTGAGATCGTACGCTTCGCGAAGCCTTCGCAGCTTGACGTAGACATAAGCCAACTTCACCTTCGCACCGGAATGGTTAGGATCGGCGTCGGTCACTCGCTTGAAAACCTTTTCGGCCTCCAGATACTCCCCACGCCGGACGTGGCGTTCACCCTGTTTCACCAGCGAACGGAGCTCATCGGAGTTAGCTTGGCGAATGTCTGTCGCAAAAGACCGAGTCGGAAGGCAGATAAAAAGAACGATGCTGAGGATAAAGAGGGATCGAGCCGGACCGTGGGAATAGACGAACTGAGCATTCGAAAAAACCGGCTTCATAAAACCAACTCCTTACAGACTTGAGGACGTGATCAAACTACTTCAGGATCTGGCCGGTCTTCATAGACCAGAGCACCAGATCCATCTCATCAAAATCAATTTTCGTTTTTTCGGTAAGTTCCTTTAACTTGGCTTCAACCCTTAGATACCTCGAGCGGGTATTTGGTGGCTTCGGCGAGTCAATGATTTTTAGTTCGGCAAGGCAGCGCAGGACATGTTTATCCAAGATGGCGTAACCCTTGAATCCGATATTCCGCAGAAAGTGGCTCGCTTCCTTGTATCCAAGCCCCTTGATCCCTTTCTCCCGCACCAGCCAATCTCGCCGCTCGAGATGGCACTGAAAACTGTCGAGCCTATCTCGCAGCCGCAAATCACAGTGTTTCTTAAGAAAATCGCGGGAGGCAAATACATACCGTGCCCTGGCATTCGGGTAGCGGTGCACACCTGTAAGAGCTTTTGCCAACTCGGGCTCTGAGCCATTCGATAGTAGCGGACGAACGGCCTCGATCGACTTCAAACCCATACGCGCCGAGCAGCCCCCTGTAAAAAAACAATAGACCATCTCTTCCCAGAGGCGGGCGTCGTCCCCTTCTTTCCAGATCGATTCAAATTCCGAAAGACGGTCTAGTATCTCACGGCGCCGCTCGGTGTGTGTCCGCTTGATCTGCGAAATCGACAAATTTTTGGTCTGTTTAGCCATCAACGATGTGGTTTTAAATATTATTGCCCCGTGAAACAAAGTGTCAACGATTTCCCTGTAGTTGGGGGCAATTCAAATCTGGCGTGTGTGGCCGGCGGCGCTTTTTCGCGAACAATACCCGGCCCAACCAAGTGTAGAAAGGTTCGGGCGAAACCATGCTACCTCAGTCGGTCAAGGTGACCTACCCGAACCCGTGACACTTGGGCAAAACACCACATATTCCTTCGTATAAGCATGGATGATGATGGCTATCTCATACACAAATTGAATAGCATCCCAGAACGGATGGATTTCATCTGAAAGCCACCAGTCTCCTGGCAATATTTTGGTGAGAAATAGGAATTGATAAAATACTGAGCCGACGGGTATACTGAAAAAGCCTTCGC
>DASUSJ010000320.1:0-40382 GCA_036375155.1 Pyrinomonadaceae bacterium | reverse complement strand
CGCCAGAAACCGGTGTATAAAGTCCATATCGAGCCGGTTGAGCTCAGTCGTTATCTCAATGGGCGCCTTTTCCGTTGTTCGCATAGTGTCTTTGCAGCGATGCCAAAAAGTCGTCGACTTCGCGCGGCGTCTTTAGGTGATACAACTTCGCGTGATCACCGACCCTGGCGATCCGTTCGAGAATGACCGGCCGCGACCTTTTCGGAAAGTTCCAGACCCAAAGCAGAAACGGAAGATCTAATTTCTCCGGGCAGCCTTCCGCGAGGTCCGGCCTTGTTTGCCCTTTGTATTGGACGACTCGTTTTAGAATCCTCCACGTACACAGGTGTCGTGGAAGATCGAGAAACAGCACCGTGTCGCAGTGGGCTAGTCGGAGTTCCATCGTCCCGCCGAAGTTCCCATCGAGGATCCACTCGTCACCGCTTACAAGCTCCTCGACCTGCTTTCGCCATACCTCTTTCTTCGGTTCTGTCCATCCCGGCCGCCAGTGATATCGATCGAGGTGTATGACGGGTAATCCGGTAATCTCGCCGATACGGCGCGACAAAACCGATTTCCCGGCCCCGCTGGAGCCAATAATGAGGACTTTTTTCACGCCAGATTTTACGGCAAATCGCGGAATTTAGTTGCGGGAGATCCGTTGAACGTGCGGTCAGAACTGTACCCGTGAGCTGATGGTCCGCACTATTGTGGAGTGCGGAACGCGGAGTGCGGTTCGGATTTTCGTGAGGTTTTGTGTGATCCGGTTAACAGGCTGTTTTTACGCAGAGGTGACCCGACCACAAAAAATCCACAATCCCAGGTCCAGAATTCAAACTCGGGCTACTGCGTCGCTGCCGCTCCCGTTCTCACTATAGCGTACGGCGCTAGCGTCCAATCCCCTGCGAGCGCTCCCCGTCGATCTGATAGAACGCTTTTCTCCCCGGGTATCGGGCCGAGTCGCCGAGGTCTTCCTCGATCCGCAAAAGCTGGTTGTATTTGGCGATGCGATCCGATCGGCATAGGCTGCCCGTTTTGATCTGCCCCGCGTTCGTCGCCACCGCAAGGTCCGCGATGAATGTGTCCTCGGTCTCGCCCGACCTGTGTGAGATGACGGCGGTCATGTTGTTCGTGCGCGCCAACTCTATGGCATCGAGCGTCTCGGTGAGTGTACCGATCTGGTTAACCTTGATCAGGATCGAATTGGCGGCACCCTCGTCAATACCCCGCTGCAAGAAACGAACATTCGTCACGAACAGATCGTCGCCGACTAGCTGAACACGTTTGCCCACCGACTGCATCAGGATCTTCCAGCCCTCCCAATCGTTCTCGGCCATGCCGTCCTCTATCGAGATGATCGGATAACGATTGCACCAGTCGGTCCAGAACGCCGCCATTTCTTCAGACGATAGTTCTCGCTTGTCGCTTTTCTTGAAGACATACTTCCCGTCTTTGTAGAACTCGCTGGCCGCGGGATCCAGCGCAAGCATCACGTTCCCGCCGGCGCTGTAACCCGCTTTGCCGATCGCTTCGAGAATCGTTTCAATAGCCTCTTCGTTCGATTTCAGGTTTGGGGCAAAACCACCCTCATCACCAACACCGGTCGAATAGCCGCGCGACTTCAGCACGGATTTCAAACAATGAAATATTTCGGCGCCCATTCGAAGGCCTTCCGAGAAGTTCTCCGCACCGACCGGCATGACCATGAATTCCTGAAAATCCACGTTGTTGTCCGCATGTGCACCGCCGTTCAGGATGTTCATCATCGGGACGGGCAGCGTTTTCGCGTTAGCTCCGCCGATGTACCGGTATAGTGGGATCTCGAGCTCGGACGCGGCGGCTCGGGCGTTAGCAAGCGACACGGCGAGGATCGCATTCGCACCGAGATTCGATTTCGTCGCGGTGCCGTCGAGCCCGATCATCGTCTCGTCGACAAGCGTCTGGTCGAGCGCGTCAACACCCTCCAGTTCGCGGCTGATCTTGTCGTTCACGTTTTCGACCGCTTTCCTTACCCCCTTGCCGAGATAACGCAGCTTGTCGCCGTCTCGAAGCTCGACCGCCTCGTTCTCGCCGGTCGACGCACCGCTCGGAACGGCGGCACGGCCGGTCGTCCCGTCTTCAAGAATGACCTCGGCTTCTATGGTCGGATTGCCGCGGGAATCAAGTATCTCGCGTGCCCACACTCGCTCAATAAAGCTCATTTGTTAGTTAGCTCCGGTAAGTTTTTGAAACGTATCTGTCGACTAAATTTAGCGTGAAAAAGCAGGAATGACAAAACTGACTGGAATTCGGACGCCCCAGCCTTGAAGGGCACGGGCCTTCCACCGATATACGACCATAGTCGCGCTCGAAGGCCGCAAGCTTAACGGCCTCAACTAGCCGGCTTCGGAAGCGGTCGAACTGCTCGCCAATGTCTCCATTCTCACCCGCAGGATGCGACGTTTCGCCGCCTTCTCGATCTTGAACACGTGACCGTTGAAAGGCACACTGTCTCCTTCGGAAAGGATAGTTCCGGCCTCGGCCATCAGGAATCCGGCGACGGTCGTGTAGCCTTCGGATACAGGTAAATTGAGCTCGAGACGACGATTCAGATCGCGAACGGCCAGGCCGCCATCGAGAATATAACTGCCGTCGGGCTGCTCGTGGATCTGCTCGTTCACTTCTTCATCATGCTCGTCCGAGATATCACCCACGATCTCTTCAAGCAGGTCCTCAAGCGTAATGATCCCTTCAACGCCGCCGTGTTCATCGACCACAAATCCAAAGTGAAACTTCTCACGCTGCATCTGCCGAAGCACGTCCTCAAGACGCGCGGTATCGACGACGTACGTCGGCTTCTGCATGATCCGCTCCAGACTGAACGCTTTCGGCCGCATTAAACTCGCCATTACGTCCTTGCTGTGTATCACTCCGACCATGTCATCGAGCGAGCCGCGATAAACCGGGAGCCGCGAGTATCCATGCTTGCGAAATTCCGTGGCGATCTGATCGAGCGTGCATGTCTCAGGCACCGCGACGATCTCGGTCCTCGGGATCATCGCCTCTTTTACCGTCGTTTCAGAGAATTCGAATACCTTGTTGATCAGCGTGCGCTCTTCTTCGTTCAAATGGCCGCTTTGCTCAGAAACATTTATGAGCTGCCGGATCTCGTCTTCGGTATAGCTCGACCCATGCTCGCCTGACGGGTGGAGGCCGAAAAGCCGGACCGTTTTGGTACCAGCCCAGTCGAGCAGACGGATCGGATAGTTGAATATCTTGTAAAAGATCTGCAGGGGCAAGGCGACAAAAAACGATACTTTCTCGGCCAGCTCAAGTGCTGCCGTCTTGGGGGCAAGCTCGCCGAAGACGATGTGCAAAAAGGTAATGATCGAGAAGGCGATCGCGAAAGAGATGGTATGGAGAACCGGTCCGGAGGCAAGGAAGGCTAAACCCGTCACACTGCCGATCCAAGCAAGCACTGGATCCAAAAGCGCGGCCACCGCCGGTTCGCCGATCCAACCCAGTCCCAGCGACGACAATGTGATACCAAGCTGCGTTGCCGAGATGTACGCGTTCAGGTTGTTCAGCATCCCGAGCAAACGTACGGCGGCTTTATCACCGTCAGCCGCAAGATATTCGATACGCGATTTCCTGACGCCGACCAGAGCGAACTCGGCCGCGACGAAAAAGCCGTTCGCGAGAACAAGAACGATCACGGACAGTATTTTCAAGCTGGACCAAAAGAGGTCAGGCGTTTCGATCGGAGCTGATGCGTCTGCGAAAAAAAGCAACGAGGATAAACTAGCGGGGTCGTCCATCTTATGAACCAAAACAGAATTTCCCTATCAATCTACTTCAAAGTACCGCGACACGCGGCAGTTATTAAATATGGAGAGAATTATAACATAACGAATTTCTGAGGATAGCAACGTCGGGAATCGGCCGGCTTTAAGATCGCGCGATATGAACGCGAAGGGCTTGGGCGCAAAAGTTTGTCTATCGCAAACACCCGCCAAATTTCGCACTCTGTATTCCCTCGATCCGCGATCGGTAAAAGGGGGCGCTAACGGTCGCAGTGCCGACCCGTGCCAACAACTTCGCGTGCGTCCAGAAGCTCCTGTATCAGCATCCGGCATGACCCGCATCCGGATCCTGCCCGGCAATTCTCCGCGACTTCAATGACATCGTTCAGCTGGTTCGCTGAGATCGCGTCAACGATCGTCTCTTCCGAGACGCCAAAGCACGTGCAGACGAGGGCCGTTTCACCGCGGAATTCCTCGATCCGGTCCTTGCGATATGCGGCCATAGCACGGTGTATTGCCTCGAATACTACGCCCGCGCATTGCTCTCTGGCGATCGGAAACGATCCGATTTCCCGTCCGATTATCTGCATCAGACTTGAGTCGGCGAGACCATCCAGGTCCTGGAACTCCTTGACTTCGAGCCATTCGCAAACCACGTCTGCCGCGGCGACCATGTACCCGCAGCCGTTGGTGTGAAACTTTGCCTCCACGATCGACTTCGATACTGAGTCAATTCGGAGTGTTACTTTGGTGAAAGCACCGCAGACGAAGCTCGCACTCGTTCCGGCAGCATTCGCATTATCCGCGTCACCCGCGCACGCGGGTGCCAGGAACCGGTCGTTCACTCTCTGCGGATAAAAGCTCACGTAAAAGGATTTTGCCACACGCTCGCGGCAATGACCGCATCTCCTTAATCGTGTAGAATTTTCTCAACATGTTCCGCCTCGTACTTTTCATCACAGGCCTTTTCGTCCTTGCGGGGTGTCGCCCCGCTGCCGCACCCGTGTCCGTTGGCAACAAGGCCGTGTCGGTCAACGGTGTTCGGGCGATAGATGCCCAAATGCAGCCCACGAAACCCGTTCCCGAAATGAGCTGGACCGGGTTTGAAGGAACGGTCGGAAAGATAAAGGACCTCAACGGCAAGGTCGTGATACTGGATTTCTGGGCGACATATTGTCCGCCGTGTATCGAGGAAATCCCGCATCTGATGGAGTTGCAGGCGAAATACGGAGCGGAGAATCTGCACATCGTTGGTTTGCATGTGGGCGGCGAAGAAGACCGCCCCAAAGTTCCGGCGTTCGTCGAACGATTGCAAATAACTTACCCGCTCGCTTATCCCGAAGACGCTCTGACGGCATATATCTTCGGGCAGCAGACAGCAATTCCACAGACGGCGATCTTCGATCGGAACGGCCGTTTGGTGAAGAAGATCGCCGGTTTCGATGCATCGATAAAAGCCGAGCTGGACGAGGCCGTCGCATCGGCTATTGCAAAGAATGAGTAAGCCATTTCGGACCACACACGTTCCTACATTCGAGCAGACATCGGCGGGCGGCATCGTCTATCGAAGAAACGATGCCGTCGTCGAGGTTGCGATCGTCAGGATCGTTCCCGAGATGCGATGGCAGCTGCCGAAAGGCATCATCGACGATGGCGAAACCGCAGAAGAAGCGGCGCTGCGCGAGGTTCGGGAAGAAGCGGGAGTCGATGCCGACCTGATCGGCCCGATCGAGAAGATCGAGTACTGGTTCACTGCCGAGCGGGACGGCGAGCGGCGACGTTATCACAAATTCGTCCATTTCTTTCTGATGAGCTACAAAGCCGGCGACGTCTCGAACCACGATGACGAGGTGGCCGAGGCACGCTGGGTCTCCATCGACGAGGCACTACAGATGCTGGCGTTCAAAAGCGAACGTGAGGTCGTGCGCAACGCTGCAGCTCTGATCGAACAGCTCGTTGCGTAATTTTTCAGTCGGTAGGAATGATGTACGTTTCGTTCTTAGTCTGGCCATCTATTTCGTGTTCTTCGTGTGGTTAGTATGTTTCTTGGTTCCAGTCATCTTAAACACGAAGCACACTAACCACACGAAAGAGACATTGATCTGTAGACAATTCAGTTATGCCATCAGAGGAAGGGACCGACACGAACGTACTGAAGGTTCGAGAAGTTTAGAAAAGCACGAACAGTTTCGTAAATGCGAGATATTCCAGTCGGCAACGGCTCTTTCCTCGTCACCTTCGACGACAAATATCAAATTCGCGATATTTATTATCCGCACGTCGGTCAGGAGAATCACACAGAAGGTTTCCCTTTCCGGTTCGGAGTGTGGAGCGAGGGAAAGTTCTCCTGGATATTTTCCGACACGTGGTCGAAAAGCTTGAAATATGCGGCGGAAACTCTTGTTACGGACGTAGAGCTCGCGAACGATGAGCTGAAGCTTCGCATAAACTGCAGCGATACTGTTGCCAGCCACGATAATGTTTTCCTGCGCCGAGTCCGGGTTTCGAATCTGGGTGAAGGCGGGCGCGAGATCCGGGTCTTCCTTCATCACGATTTCAGGATTTACGAGAACAAGGTCGGCGATACGGCTTACTTCGATCCTGAAACCCGCGCGTTGATCCACTATAAAAAACATCGCTATTTCCTGATAAATACCGAACCGGGTTTTGATTCTTTCGCAACCGGCAGAAAGGCGTTCCGTGATCAGGAAGGGACATGGCGGGATGCGGAGGATGGCGAGCTGAGCCGCGGCGTCGTGACCGAGGGCTCCGTCGATTCGACACTCGCTGTGTACCTGAATGTCGAACCGGGCGGCACACGTGAATTCTATTATTGGATCGCAGCCGGACACTCCTATGCCGAGGTTAAGGATCTGAACACGCACGTGCTTGATCGCCGGCCCGAACGCTTTCTGGAATATACGGGAAATTACTGGCGCGCATGGGTCAACAAGAACGACCGGGATTTTGCCGCGCTACCGTCGGAAGTGGTCGAACTCTATAAACGCTCTTTGCTAATCGCCCGCACGCAGATCGACAATGATGGTGCGATCCTCGCGGCGAACGATTCGGACGTGACGGAACGTGCGACGGACCACTATAGCTACCTCTGGACTCGCGACGGGGCGTTCGTAGCCAACGCACTCGACCTCTCGGGCTACTCCGATCTCGCGCGTCGTTTTTACGAATTCTGTGTTCGCATCCTCCACCCTAATGGGTACTTTCTACAGAAGTACAACGCCGACGGGACGGTCGCATCGGGCTGGCATCCGGCATGGAATGGCGACACACCGTTGGTCCCGATACAAGAAGACGAGACCGCACTCGTCGTGTGGGCCCTTTGGCAGCATTACGATCGATACCGGGACATTGAATTCGCACATCGTCTATATCGAGACCTCGTCATTCCTTCAGCGGATTTCATGTCCGAGTTTCGTCACCTGCCATCGCGCCTTCCGGCACCGAGCTGGAATCTTTGGGAGGACCGTCGCGGGATCCATACGTTTACATGTTCTTCTGTCGTTGCGGCTCTGCGTGCGGCTGCAAGCTTCGCTACCCTGTTTGCGGATGGCGACAAGATTACCAAGTACGGGAAGGCGGCCGAAGAGATAGTGACTGCGATGCGACACCATTTATTCGATCAGCGCCTTGGCAGATTCGTCCGGTCCCTGCAATTCGGCACCGACGAGGAATTCGAACCAGACGCAACGATCGACGCGTCACTTTTCGCGACATTCTATTTCGGCTGCTTCGATGCGGGAGACGATATGGTCGTCACAACCATGGCGGCTGTTGAGCAGCATTTGTCTGTGAACGGCGGAGTCGCCAGATTCGAATATGACGGGTACATGCGGACATCAACCGATGTGCCGGGCAACGCGTGGTTTATCTGCACGTTGTGGCTAGCGGAATTTCATATTGCCGCTGCGCAGAGCGTTACTGACCTTCAGAAGCCACTCGAGACATTAAAACTGATCGCACGTCAGGCCCGGCCTTCAGGAGTGCTTCCCGAGCAGCTCGACCCAGTGACCGGAGAGCACACCTCTGTTGCACCTCTCACCTGGTCGCATTCAACTTATGTCGCGACAGTAGAGAGTTATCTGCAAAAGCTGAGATCGTTCGCCTAACTCTTTTTCGCTTCGTCGGATTCCTAAGATAGAATTTTTCCAGATGAGAAGAGCAAAGATCCTGGCCACGCTGGGCCCCGCCTCAAACACACAGGAGATAATCGAATCGATGATCACCGCCGGGGTAAACGCGGTCCGGATAAATATGTCGCACGGGACCCACGACGAGCATTCACTGGCAATCGACATGGCCCGCGCCGCCGCAGCCAACCTCAAGAAACCGCTTGCGATCCTGGTCGATCTATCCGGGCCGAAGATCAGGACCCGAACACTCAAGAATGGACAGCCGGTCGAGCTTAAGAATGGCGCCGAGTTCATTATCACTACGCGAGATATCGAGGGCGATGAAACCCAGGTCTCAACAAACTTTGACGGCCTTCCAAAGGCCGTTGAACCGGGCACAAGGGTGCTCATCGATGACGGAGCGATCGAGCTCGTAGTCGAATCCGAGACCGACACCGACATCAAATCCCGCGTCACGGTCGGGGGGTGGTTGAAGGAACGAAAAGGTATCAACCTTCCTAACACGCCGTTGCCGATCCCCTCGATGACGAAGAAAGATCATGCCGATCTCGAATGGGCGATCGGGAAGAAGGTCGACTACATCGCTCTTTCGTTTGTGCGACGTGCAGAGGACTGCCGGGAGGCGAAACAGCGGATCAAAGAGCTGGACTCCAGACGGCAGGGGCGGGCATTGCTGGTCGCAAAGATCGAGAAGGCCGAGGCTATCGAGAATCTCGAGGAGATAATCGCAGAAACGGACGGCCTCATGGTGGCTCGCGGAGATCTGGGCGTCGAGACAACTGTCGAGCATGTACCCGTTTACCAGAAGCGGATAATCGAGCGAGCTGTGGCTAACGACAAGTTCGTGATAACGGCGACGCAGATGCTGCAGTCGATGATCGACAGCCCGCACCCGACCCGAGCTGAAGCTTCGGATGTGGCGAACGCGGTCTGGGACGGCAGCGACGCAGTTATGTTGTCTGCTGAAACCGCCTCGGGCAGCTACCCGCTCGCCTCAGTTGAAACGATGGCACGGATCATCGATGCCGCCGAGACCGTGAAACCGGCCGAATTGCGCAAGCCGGTGAAATTCTCTCTGCCTCCAACCGGGCGAACAAGTCAGGCCCTATGCAAAGCGGCCGCGTATGCGGCAAAGGAGGTCATGACCGAGAAGGTGGCGGTATTCACCGAATCGGGATTGATGGCGCGGCGCCTTTCCAGTATCCGCTCCGGATTACAAACGTTCGGTCTCACGACCTGCAGCGATGCCTGTAACCAACTCGCTTTGATCTGGGGCGTCCAACCGTTTCATCATCCCGCGGTGCGAACCGGCGTGTCTGCGGAAGTGCTCGGCAATATGACGATGGCAGATCTCAGTCGGGCCGATGGTGGAGCGGACGCGACCGAAGAGTTGTTAAAGGTTGGTGAGCGGACTCTACTCGAGGCCGGCGTCGTCACGCCGGGCGAGACGATCATCATGATGGCCGGAAGATTATCCGGTCACGGGCTTTCGAGCTCAGTTATTGTGTGGACGATCGGTGAGGATGTCCCCAGACAATAGCGATCAGTGGAACTTCGACGGCACGTTTTCCCTTCCCCACTTCAATGTGGTCGCCATCCATACAAGTTCATCCAAGAATCCCTGAACGCGCTTTTCATAAGCCTCGTCGAGAAGATTCCCGGCTTCGTCGAACTTGGATCCCACCCCCGGGAAGTTCAGATCCGTGAACGTCACGGCCAGGCCCAGTTCCCGGACCATCGGTGTGCAGGCCTCTATAACTCGGGTTCCACCCCAAGGACCGGCCGACACCCCGACAAATGCTACGGCCTTGTGAATATACTCTTTCAGCAAGAGATCGAGGACGCTCTTCAACGCTCCCGGGTATCCGTGATTGTATTCGGGCGTCACGATGACTAGCCCATCGGCACGGATGACCGCATCACGCCACTCGGGAAATAGGTGGGCGATCTCGGTTCCATACTCGCCATGCGGAAGCTCGAAGTCACGCACGTCGAAAAATTGCGTTTCCAGCTCCTCACGCTCCTGCATCTTACGGTGGACCCATCGTGCGACATGTTCGCTCTCGCGGTTGTTTCGCGGCGTGCCCAGAATTAAAGGGATGAAAAGTTTTGCGCTTTGCGCCATATCTTTTCATCCCTTCTACACGGATTCCTATTCCGTTTCAAATGAACCGCTACCTGAATCAGAATTTTCCCGCCAACGGGACGTCGGTTGATATCCCCCAAGTGTAAAAGTGCATCGACGCATAGTCCGGATTTACTATGTACCAGTTCCCGTTCGACGGTCGCCAGACGGCGACGTTAGTTTTCAGATCCGAGTCGTAATCGCCCGGTACCGGGACGTCTCCCGGCAGACCCCACTGATATTCGAAATAACTTCCGTCCGAGCTGTTTAGCCGGTACCAGACGCCGTTCGATGGGCGATAAACCGCGATATCTGTTTTGCCGTCCCCGTCATAATCCTCCTGAACCGGAATGTCTTCGCTTAGCCCAAAATGAGCGATCGTGTACCCGCCATCCGAACTTCGGTAGATATACCAGTGGCCGTCCGATGGACGATACACGGCGAGGTCGTATTTCCCGTCGCCGTCGAAATCGCCGGCGGCGGGCCTATCACCGTTAAGGCCCCAACGGTGGATGGAATAAGATTCGTCGAAGCTGTTGCGGATATACCAGACGCCTTCCGACGGGCGGAAGACAGCCAGATCAGATTTCCCGTCTCCGTCGTAATCATGCGGTTGGGGAATGTCGCCTTCGAGGCCCCATCGTATCGCAATAACACTCGGGGTGACGTTGTAATCCCGCGCGATGTACCACGTGCCGGTCGATGGACTGAAAAGTGCATATTCGGGGAAGAAGTTAGCGAGATAATCCGAGGGCACGCGAATATCGCCCGGGTGACCGAAGGTACTAGGGTTGGCGTTGCGTATGTGCCATGTGCCATCGCCCGGTCGAAAGACCGACGGCAGGGCGTTGCCGCCCTGGCCGAACGGAAAATTGAATGGGACGCCTCTGAGTTTGTAGGTTACCAACGGCACACCGACGATCCGCACCAATAGAATATTTCCGGTTCCGTTCGCATCAAGTTGGATGTAAGCGCTGAGGATCCTTCCGTCTGCAAGAAGCGATGTAGCGATGTTTCCGCTCGACTGGTAGCCATTCACGGTCGCGAACTTCCCCATAACCTGCCCACTCGACGAAAGCCGTGCGTATGTCAGCGTCCAGTCTCGATAAATGCTTCTATTCGGCACGAAGTCCGTATTGAGAGCGACCAGGATCTGCCCATCCGGCAGGGCCTGGATCTCCAACGGCAGATCGTTCTGATAGTGCGTTAGATCGAATGATGACTGACCGGCCGTGCCGAATCCGGCATCGGGACTCCCATCCGGGTTGTAGCGAAGGATAACGGGGTCGAGATGTGACCGCTCCAAAGTCTCGGTTTTTCGAACCGTTTGCGCCGCTAAGATCTTGTCGTCCGGCTGTACCGATGCCGCGACACCGGCAAGGGGGTGAACCGAAGACAGTGTGATGGGGGCGAAGCTGTCGTCGTACGCACCTTGTGAAGTGAATCGCCAGATGCGCGTCTGGCTCGGCGATCCCGCACCTACAAGTATTTTCCCTGTGGACTGCAGGGCGAAAAGAGCATACGACTCATCGATGAACGAAGGCGGAACAGCCAGCGTGGCGTGAACGACGAATCCACCGCTGGTCCCAAATGATATGTCGAGTGAACCGTTCGGGAGATAGCGCAGGATGTAGAGTCGCTCGGTTGACCCCACTTCGACAAACCCCGCCACCAGGATCTTTCCGTCGGGCTGAATAAGCACTGAAGTGACTCCGTCTCTGCTCAGCGGACTTATGTTCGGGCGATGAATTCCGCTATCGGCAAAGCCGGAATCGAGGGTTCCATCCTCGTTGTACCTCGCAACGATCCCCTGGGCCGAATAGTCGCTCCCGACGAGTACGATCTTTCCGTCCTGCTGTCGAGCGGCGGCACGGATCACTCCCTGGCCAGGATCCCCGGGCGTCGGGATCTCCCGCACGCCGTTCGTCCCGTAGGTAAAATCGGGCGTGCCATCCGTATTGAATTTGAAAAAGAACTGCTTATGCGGGCCGAAGCAGCAATTCCGTCGGGTAACTATCAGGATCTTTCCGTCCGGCAGGATGAAGTTTCCAATAACTCCGTGGGTGACCCCATTACCGGCGGTTACGACCCCGCCTGAACCGAATGTCGGATCAAGCTGTCCAACAACGGTTGTGACTGTAAGGAAAAGGACACAGAGAAATGTGCGAAGTGCGATCGTCTTTAAAGTGACTAACTGTTGGAGGGCGTGCCGAATCATCGTGTGTTTACTCCTTTCCGACTTGCCGCGATTCTAACCCAGAATGGCTGCGAAGAATATTAAATTTTCGCTTCGCTGGATTTTCAGGTTCCGATAGCTGCTGGGCACCGGCTTGGAAAATGGCGGCCGACTCTTGTCGATCGGGTCAGACGTCGGGTTGATCCTCCGCAGTGTCCGGGTGTTATTTGTGACTTTGGCTTGCGGCCTTCGTCAGGTGGCTCGGGTCTCGGAATCGCACCGATCATTCGGCGCCGAGGATCTGTGCAACAGTCTCCTTTTTCACACCCCTGCCCTTGCGGTTGTTGAAGTCACTCAGAGAGATCTGCGGGTCGCGCCACGCGTCGAGGTGACCGACCTGGTGAACGCATTGAATGGTGCAGGTCGGAGCGCACCATTTTTCCGTGATGTACTCGCGTTCCATATCTTCTCGGGTATATTCGAGGATCGGGATCCCGGGCGTTCCGCGCTGCTGAGAGCACCAGCTGACGATCCCGTTCTCGTCTATGTAGAGATATCTCGCGCCTGCCCGGCAACGCCACTCGTATTCGCCTCCGTCGACGAGCTCATCCTGGAACCAGTTCCATCGCGCGTACGACCGACTGCCCTTAGACTTGATCTCACGGTAGACCTCTTTTTCACGGTCGGTGAGGCCCTTGTTCAATCCCATCTCGTCATGGATGACACCGACCGTCGACGAGAAACCTAACTCACGAGCCCGGTTCGCGATGATCAGGGCCTCGTCCGGATTCGCGACCCCTCCGCCGACGACCGAGTTGATGTTGACCTTGAATTTAGCGTAGTCGCGCAGGTTAACGAGCTTCCCGTCCAAAACTTTGAGACTCTTCTTTGAAACCTCGTCAGGGGTAACGTTGTCGATGGAGATCTGGAGGTAATCTAGACCTGCTTCGTTAAGCTTCTTGACCTTTTCGGGCTGGAAGTAATATCCGTTTGAGATAAGACCCGCGATCATGCCGTGGTGTCTGATGCGAGCAATGATCTGGTAGATCTCGGGATGCATCATCGGCTCGCCACCGGAAATGGTGACGACCGACGTACCGAACTCGGCGAGCTTGTCGATGCGTTCGAGCATGGTGCCGATCGGCACGGGTTCCGACGTCTTGTCGTATTCGTTGCAGTACGTACACGACAGGTTACACCGCCGCATCGGCACAATGTGCACGAGCACGGGATGCTTCGTCGACGCGAACGCCCTGACCGTGTGGCGAACCCCTCGCGTGAACCTGCTAAAACTACTTGCCTTTGGCATTTATCTAAATAAGGACGCCAATCAAATTTGTAATTATAGGAGTTGAAACCACCGTTTTCAAACCAAGGAAAATGGCCCCGGCATTCTCGATGTCGGAGCCATGATTTGTGACGCTAACAAGATTACTAGCCCTGTACGATCGCGGTTCCTTTCGGCGGTGAGATCTTGAACAAACTCGCCTTCACCGTGGCGTTTCGCTGTACATTGAAAAGCAGGACAGTAGTCGCGTCATTATTCTTTTCAACGATCTTTGCCTGTACCGGCATACCGTCTGTGTCGACCCAGAGATCTGCTGACTTATAACTGGTCGGCTTTTTCGGGGTCAATTCAAGGTGAAAGGCTTTCACGGGTTTCGCGCCCCCGGTCACCGTCTCGTCGCCGACGTATCGAACCGTATAATTCTCGCTAAGCTGCGCTTTTGTCATGCTCATGAATGCAAGCGCACCGCCGGTTTTCTGATTACCCTTGACGCCGTCAACCTTTCCCACGATCGCCTGTTTCGTGCGGGGCCGATACAGGACATATTCACCATTTGCGATCGCGAGGTGTTCAACCACCGGCTTTCTCCAGTCGATCCGCACAAAGAGCTGTTTTTCGGTGCGGCCCGGAAGATAACTGATATCACCCTCAGTCAGATCGTTCTCACCAAGCTGAGCGTTGAATTTGTTCATCTTGATGTTTCCCTTCACGCTGGTCAGCGACTTGTTATTCTCGTCCATGCGCTTGAGGATCTGCCTTAGGATGTCCTGTCCAGAAGCGTTAGCCGCCGAGGCGCTAAAAAGAAATAGAATTGCGATCGCCGGGAGTATAAATCTGAAATATTTATTCATAAAAACTTAACTCCTTAAGAAACAAAAGCCAGAGCGTGTGTCTGGTCCCCTGTCTTGAGCCTAATATAATATCCAAAATCTACCGAATATCAATCTCGTAAACGGTTTCGCCGTCCGCCGTCTGCCGCTTCCGCCATTCCACTATTTCAGCGTGGGGATTTCCGGAAAGCTCGCGAACGCGCCGTTCCAGGACCGTTCTGTCCGGAGAGAAATCAGCTTGTTTGACGATCAAACGCGATGTTTGCGTTGCAACCGAATCCCGCCGATCGAACCATTCTTTGGGGGTAAGAAAGATAAAGGCGACGATCAACAAACAGAAAACGACGTACACCGAAGTTTCCCGGCTGTAGCTCCAAAGAATCAATCGTTTGAGACGCTCCATTGGGGTTAGCAATTCCCGGCGAGTCACTAGCAGCTATTAGCTAGCAGCTAGCAATTAGCAGCTAGCAATTAGCAACTAGCGACTAGCAACTAGCAACTAGCACCCAGCAATAAGCCAGGGGGATTTCGCTACGTAGGAACAGATATATCCGCTTATCGCGATCACATTGAGGGCCTTACCCGCTTTGCTACTTCCTACTACCTGCCACCTACAACATGCTACTCACTAAATGCTAGCTGCTAGTCCTTCCCCTTCCACCAATCCGTCACGCATCCGGATAATGCGCGAGCACACGGCCGCGGCCTCCGGGTTATGCGTGATCATAATGATCGTCTGACGGTACTTCTCGTTCAGCTCGCGAAACATGTCGAGAACGATCTGCGAATTCTCAGTATCGAGATTTCCTGTCGGCTCGTCCGCTAGTATGATGGCCGGACTGTTGATGACCGCCCGAGCGAGGGCTACACGCTGCTGCTCACCCCCGGAGAGTTCGAGCGGCTTATGGTGCATCTTGTCCTCGAGCCGAAGCAGGCGTAGTACTTCCCGGCGATTTGCGGAGCTACCACCCCCGTTGCCTGAATGGATCTTTTCAGCCAGTTTGAGATTTCCCTCTGCGGTTAAGGTTGGAAATAGGTTGAAGCGCTGAAAGACGAATCCGATCTTTCGCCGGCGGATGTCGGTCCGTTTCGCGTCGGATACCTTAGAGAGGTCCTCGCCGTCGATGATGATCGATCCGCTGGTCGGTGAAAGCAATCCACCAAGGAGATGAAGAAGCGTCGATTTGCCACAGCCCGAGGGCCCCATGATCGCGACGAACTCACCTTCCGCGATGTCGATCGAAACACCGCGAAGCGCCGGAACCTCAAGTTTTCCGATCTGATAAGACTTGGTTAAATTCTCAGTACGTAGAACAGTTTTCACTACTGGAACCGCGTTGTTGCGGTGTTTTGATTCGTGCTGATGGGACGCTCGGCGGTCGCTTCCTGAAGCTTCTTATCCAGATCGACCTCCTCAAGCTGCCATGTATTTTCCAGCACGAACACGGCGGCCGAATACGTCTTGCCGATTGTCACAGCTTCAGGAGTTTGATAGGTGAGCCTCATGGAATACTTCTCCTGCGGTCTCGTGACGCTTATCTGTAGAGGCAGTCGATTATATTCACCCGTACTCGTCAGGTTCCCCTCAGCTCCGTAAACAATATCGGATTCTATCTCTCCGCGGGCGTCGAAGATCTGCTGGCGGGCAAGCCTGATGGCGCCAACCCGGTCAAACCAGAAGCGCCGCGAGATGACCAACTGCCCGCTTTGACTCCGGGTAAACTCGTCAAGCAAGTAGTAACCGCGTGTCACGCTGTAAACGGGTGATTTCTTCGAATGAGTTTCGTCGACCTCGTGCTGAAAGATCGTGCTCTGCGTGTAAAGGTGTGCGGAGTCCGTCGGCCGTACGAGCATTGCATCCGTAAAGTGCTGCGGACGAAGGTTCGCGAACGCGTTCACGTTCTGCTTCATTGCCCCGTCACCGTTTGCCTCGTCAAGCGTTTTTTGAAGCTTTGAGTAGTCTGCGTTGTTCGAACCGATCACGAACTTCTTGTACTTGCCGCTTCCCCCATCCTGAAGGATAGCGACACGAAACTTCGTACCGTCCGATGTCATTTGTGCAACATCCGAACTGAAGAACGGCACCTTCACCTTGAGAAGAATATTTGCCGGCCTCTGAACGACCACCTCGCCGTCCGCTGATCGATACACTTCCTTGCTGCCGAACTGAGCGAACGAATTATCTTCAAACTTGAGATCCATCTTTGCTCGCATCGAGCCTACGCGAGCAAACCTATTGACCTCCTCAATTAACTGCTCCTGCGTCGCGTTCTCTGTTGCAAGCAGCTTCGGGGTAGCCTGATTATTCCTCACCTTGATGCAGCCCGAGAAAGCGACGACGGCTAATAAGATAAAAAAGTATGATCGCAAGCTGCTGTTTTTGATAAACATGCTCAGTTTTCGATGCCCTTGAAAATAGGCCTGTTGTCCTAAGAATCAACGCGAAATTAGAGGGCAAACCGTATCAAGTCGATGATAATAACACGCCCAAAGGCATAAACCTAACTCAACGAAAGACGCGGAAACGACCGGCATTTGCCAACGTTTCCGCGTCTTTCGTTTTAATAGATTGTTACCCGCCAAAGACGCCGGCGCCGCGTGTCAGGTAATCCTGCATGGTATAGGCGAACATGATCGCAAGCCAGAAGAAACTGGCGATGGCTGAAAGCCAGATAAGCTTCGGACTCCAATAGACATGCATGAAGAAAAGCATTACGCACGTCATCTTCGTAAACGCGATCAGCAGTGCGACGAGCGTGTTCGCACCCGGAAAGATCCAGTCCATGTCGATCGTAGCCGCGTAGTAGGTCAGGATCGTTCCGACCACGAGCACCGCGAAAACGCCGAGATATCCCGGAATGCCAATATGCCCTTCACCAGATTCGATGTGTTTATCCGACATTTATCTCTCCACAGTTGAACAGACTTTCCGTCTGTTCTGCGACAGGCGGGAAAGCCGGTCGTACCTAATGCAAAAAGTGTCTGCCCAACAAATAGAGCAGGGGAAACAAGAATATCCAGACTATGTCGACGAAGTGCCAGTACAGTCCTGACATCTCGACCGGCGCGAAATAGTCATGACTGAAGATGCCCGACCACGCCTTCCACAAAAGCCAGGACATCAGACCCAGCCCGACGATCATGTGGAGAGCATGCAGGCCGGTCATAACGAAATAGATCCAGAAAAAGATTCGCACCTTGTCGCGGAACTTGTCCGGATTAAGCTGGAGCCCACCGTTCGGAGCCCTGTCGTAGTATCCGATCTTCTCGGACTCCGTTAGAAAGTTTCCCTGCTCTGCCATCTTGGGCAACTCGAGATCCTTTGTCGCGATCTGGAACTCACCGCGCGGATTTGGCTTGTGCTCCACCTGGTCCACCGCCTCCGAAGCGTATGCGCGCGTTTCGAACGGCAGTGCGAATTGTTCGTTACGCACATGTTCGTCCGCTTTGATCTTCTTATTCCATCCTGTCACAGGAACCAGCCCGTGCTCGTACTTGTCCGTGTACTCAACGACCTTAACACCCAGGAACACAGCACCGAAAAACATCGTCGCAATGATCAGGATGACCTGCATGTTGCGGTTACCTTTCTGTGCGTAATAAACCGTCAAAGCCATCGTCAAGCTACTGACGATCAGCACCAGCGTGTTAAGACCGCCCCAGAACGCGTCAAGATGATTACTTCCGGCGGCGAACGCCATCGGGAACTTCGAGCGAAAAACCAGATATACCGTGAACAACCCGCCGAAAAACATGATCTCCTGCACCAGGAACATCCACATCCCGATCGAGACGCTCTCTTCCTGCTGCTTCATGTCTTCGAACTGATGCTGAAGACCGGGCGGATGATAATGACCGTGTTCCAATGTGTCTGCGTGTGTTGCCATTTTGGATTTTAGAGTTTGGATTTTGGATTTCAGACCCGCTCGGTGCGTTGAATTTCGGAGTAATCCAAAATCCAAAATCTAAAATCCAAAACCGCGTTAACTAACCGTCGCCAGATCCCTTCTCCGTGCCTCTTCCAAATCCAGGCCGCTCTCCTCGCCAAACTCGTACGCCTCCCACGTGACGATCGGAGTAGTTTCGAAATTCTCCGTCGGAGGCGGCGAAGCGGTTCTCCATTCGAGTCCCGGCAGCATCCACGGATTGTCACCCGCGGCTCGGCCGTAGAGGAGCGAATGACCGAGATAAATTACGGGCATTATTAGCCCGACGCCGAGAACGGAGGCACCGGCTGTCGAGAAGATGTTCAGCACCTGCAACTCTTCCGGGTACGAGGCGTATCGTCGCGGCATTCCCAGGTATCCCAAAATAAATTGCGGGAAAAACGTCAGGTTAAATCCGATAAATACGAGCATCGCCGAGATCTTGCCCCAGAATTCTGAGTACATCTTCCCTGTGATCTTCGGCCACCAGTAATGGATACCGCCGAGATACGCGATCACCTGCCCGCCGACCATTACGTAATGGAAGTGAGCGACGACGAAGTACGTGTCGGTCAGATGCACAGTAAGACCGGTCGACCCCAGGAATAAACCCGTTAAGCCGCCGATGAGGAACAGTCCGAGGAAGCCAAGTGCGTAAAGCATCGGCGTATCGTATGAAACCGATCCCTTATAAAGCGTCGCCGTCCAGTTGAACATCTTGATCGCCGACGGTACAGCAACGACCATCGTTAGGAACGAGAATACGAGACCGGCGTAAATGGACTGACCGCTAACGAACATATGATGTCCCCAGACGAGGAACCCGAAGACGGCGATCGCAATAGACGAGAACGCGATGAACTCGTAACCGAAGATCTTCTTACGTGAAAAGTTCGAGATAAGCTCCGAGATCACACCCATGCCGGGCAGGATCATGATGTAAACCGCCGGGTGCGAGTAGAACCAGAACAAGTGCTGGAACAGGATCGGGTCGCCGCCGATTGCAGGATCGAAAATGCCCACTTGTGCGAAACGCTCGATCGCAAGCATTAGAACTGTAATCGCGATCACCGGCGTTCCGAGGATCATCACGAGGCTCGTCGCATACTGTGCCCACACGAACAGCGGCAGGCGGAACCACGTCATTCCGGGCGCGCGCATCGTGTGTACGGTGACGATAAAGTTCAGCCCGGTGAGGATCGAGGAAAACCCATTGATGAAGATACCGAGGCCGACCGCCATTACATACGTGTTCGAGAACGTCGTACTGTATGGCGTGTAGAAGGTCCAGCCTGTGTCGACGCCGCCCTGCAAAAGCGCCCAAACGGTGAGGATCCCGCCGACCCAATAGATATAGAGACTCAGCAGATTCACACGCGGCAGAGCAAGATCCTTCGCACCGATCATGATCGGTAAAAGGAAGTTTCCGAGCACCGCCGGTATCGACGGGATCAGGAAGAAGAAGATCATGAGGATCCCGTGCTGCGTAAACACCTTGTTATAGGTCTGCGTTTGAAGCAGGTCGCTCGCCGGCGTCAACAGCTCGAGCCGTATCGCGGATGCGTAGAGACCGCCCGCAAAGAAGAAGAGCGACACCGTGATCAGGTACATGATCGCGATACGCTTATGGTCCTTTGTCAGGAGCCAAGACTTCAGCGTGTAGCCGTTCGTCAAGTAATTCGTCTTTGGCGAACCGGTCGTACCAGGATTTATCGCGTCTTGCGTTTGCATAATCTTATTAGCCTATCTATTACTGTTTCCCCGATTCCCGCCTCCGGGCGAGTTGGGATTGCTGCCCTGTGTGTTTGAAGCGCCTCTGTCCGCCCGCGGAGCGACGGTTGAGTTACCGGCAGTATTACTATTAGCAGACTGCCTCGTGCCCGCGTCACCGGCAGAGCTGGTCGGGCCGGTCACACCGCTCAGCGACTTTATATACGCGACGAGCGAAACAAGCTGCTCCTCGGTAACCTGGCCCTTGAACGTCGGCATTATCGGCTGATAACCCTCGACGACTTGCGTGCTCGGCTCGAGGATCGATTTCCGAATATAGTCCTCATTAGCGACCACAGTCTGTCCACCCACAAGCTTCACTTCCTTACCGAATATGCCTTCAAGCTGCGCACCGCGCTGCTGCGGTCCGCCGGCGTGACACGAGGCGCAACCGAGCTTATTTTCGAAAAGATCGCGTCCCTGCTCAACCGGCGTTTGACCGGAGACATTGCCGCTCAGCCAGTTGTCAAAATCGCGCTGTTCCATTACATAAACGTAGCCACCCATCCCGGAATGGTTTAGCCCGCAATACTCGGCGCAGAACAAGTGGTACTTACCCGGCTTCGTCGCCTCGAACCAGAGATACGTGTAGCGCCCCGGTACCGCGTCGACCTTAGTCCTGAATGCGGGGATCGAAAAATCGTGCAGCACGTCCTCGGTGGTCATCGTTATTTTGACCTTTCTCCCGACGGGCACATGTAGCTCGTTTATCTCCCGGTGGCCCGTGCCATGCTGGATCTTCCACATCCACTGCTTGCCTACGACATAAACCTCCATCGCAGGATCGTCCGGGATCCGGTACTGGTTGTAATAGACATACGCACCACCGAGGAAGATCGTCATCGAAATAACGAACGGGATGATGGACCATGTCGTCTCGAGAACGATCGAACCGTGCATCTCATCCGGCGTCGCGTACTTTTCCTTCTCGCGGTACTTGATGATGAAAAAGAAGATAGCCGCTACGATGGGGATCGTAAACGCAACGCTAACCAGGATCAGGTAGATGTACAGTAGATCGACCTGCCACGCGAATGTCGACGCCTGGTCTGGCCATAACGGTACCCACGAATTCGTTTGCATAATCTCTGTCAGTTGATAGTTGACAGTCCGCGCCTTCGGTCGACGACTATCCACTATCAACCATCAACTTTTCTTCCTCTCCGCCAAAACACGAACCCCATCGCCGCCATCCCGAGCAATGTCATCACCGCACCGGCCCGGATGAGGTTCAGGACAGCGAAGCCGTATTTCCCGGTTGATGGATCGTAGTGGTAGCAGTAAAGCAACAACTGATCTGCCGCCGTGCCGACTTTGTTATTTGCCGATTCCATCAAACCGAGTTTTAAGTCGCGCGGTGAATAATCGATGCCGTAAAAATACCGAGACATCTTCCCCTGCGGCGTGACAACCATCACGCCTCCGGCGTGTGCGAACTGATTGCTCTTCTCGTCCCAACGGTAGGCGAAGCCGGCCGCCTTTGTTATTGCATCGATCGATGGCTGGCTCGCCGTCAGGAAGTGCCATCCCTTTTCCGACCCGGGACGACCGTATCGTTCCATATACGCGGCCTTCTTGTTTTTTGCGAGGTCCGGCTTCTCGTTCTCGCGTGCGTCGAAGCTAAGAGCGATCACGTCAAAATCTTTTCCGGCTTCAAGCGATATTCCCTTGAGCGAGCCCGTCAATCCATTCAGGACCTCGTTACAAAGCATCGGACATTCGTAATACACGAACGCCAGAACGACGGGCCTCCCGTGTTCGAACATCGAACCGAGTTTTACGGATTTGCCTTCGTCGTTGGTTACCAGCGTGTCTAGCGGCAGCTGTTCACCGAGCTTCTGCTGGATTCCGATCTCTTGGAGTGCGTCCGGCAAACCGTTTCCGGCGCCCTGGGCCGGATCGTAACTCCGAGGCGAATATAGCGGTGAACTGTAATGCTCGGTCTTCTGGGCCGGCACGTGACCAACCAGCGACAACATCGTCGCGAGGAAAGCTATCAGCCTGAGTTTTTTATTTGCGAACCTTAACTTCATCAAAACCTATCTTCTTCTCTCGGAAGCGACGCGGCCTGAGCTTGCGTCGGAGTAATACATCTTTGACCGGAGAACTTCCTGTTCGGCTTCTATCCCGGTTCTGGCCTTAACCTGCTGCCCCAGAAACTTCTCCTTTGCTTCGTTGATCCCGATCGCGGTAACTGCTCCCGAATGAGGATCCTTGATGCCGTGATCCCAGATCTCTTTCCACTGCTTCTGAAGCTGCCAGTACTCGGCCTGCGGCGCCATTAACTCGAGATTCACTTTCCCGTTCGGACCTTCGACCCCGAATCCCGGCGCGAGCTGCAGCCTTGGCTCCGGCGGGAGACGATCCCTCTCGCTCATCGCCATCGGATTCGCTTCCTGCCTGAGCTCTTCGACCTTCTGATCTTCGAGCACGTTCAGCAGTGCCCACATCAGCCCGAACGTAATGACTATCAGCATAAAGAGTCCGAGACCGAAGTAGACGATGCCCTTCATCCCGATAATGTTCTGCTCGTAAGGCTGTTCGTAATCTACAAACGATTTTTCGTGTCTTGTCGAACCCATAATTCGATTTTAGATTTTAGATTTTGGATTTTGGATTTGGACTTCGGAAGCAATCCAAAATCCAAAATCTAAAATCCAAAATCGGCTAGTGTCCGTGACCGTGCTCGATGGCGTTCTCGAGGAACGGATCCATTACCGGAACAAGCGGCCGCTTCATCAGCTGGCCGAGAAAATACCAAACCCAGATCCCGCCGACGGCGATCGGCGCGACGAGGTCCATCCAGCTCACGATGAACTGTCCTTGTGGACCGCCGTGGGCATCGATCCGCGGGCTCGGCCCGATAAGAAAGAACATATCGACCAGCCGAATTACCAGAATAAATATTGCAACGCTCGCCAGCAGCTTCGGCTTCCGCTTGAGGTCCTGCTGCAAAAGAATCAGGAACGGTACGGCGAAGTGGAATATGATCAAGCCCCAGGCGATCCACCCCCAACCGCCGGTCGTTCGAGTAATGTACCAGCCCGTCTCTTCCGGAATATTCCCGGAGTAGATGATCAGGTACTGCGAAAAATTGAAGTACGCCCAGACCATCACGAGCGCGAGCATCAATTTCCCGACATCGTGAAAATGCCTCCGTCCAAGCACGCGGTTCATCGGAGCCTTGTCCGACAGGAACGCGAGTACGACAACGATGAAACACAGACAGCTAAGAGCCCACCCGGCGACGAATAGCAGCCCCCAGATCGTCGAGAACCAGTGCGGCTCGAGCGTCATCACCCAATCCACTGCGGCGAATGTCACCGTTAGTGCGAAAATAACCATGGTCGGCCCGGAGAATGCTGTAGCTCGGCCAAGCCATGCCGCCGCCTCCTCATGATCAGCCGACTTGTCCTGGTTTGCGGACCACTTGTTCAGCAGGTAAACCATCACTCCAAAAAGGACGAAATAGATCACGGACCGAAGTGTCCAGCCCCATACCGTCATGTACCACCCGCGATGCGCCATAACGTGGTCCGTCTCCGGCAGATGCGTCCACTCATAGAGCCGCGTGATGCCGAAGGCGAGCGGCAGAAAGAGAATGATGATCACCGGAAGCGTGCGTGAAGCTGCTTCGGCCGTTCGTCGAATAACGACGCCCCATGCGCCGCCGGTCAGATATTGAAGGATGAGCAGGCCGATCGCGCCGATGCCGATACCACCCCAGAAAATGAATCCAAGCAACCAGGAGCGGAGAGCCTGTTCGGGATCAAGATAAAGTCCAACCGCCCAAACGAGCGTTCCGATCCCACCGATGCCGAGGGCCAGACTTCGGATCCCGCCGACCTCCGATGGAGCCTGATATGAGTCGCGTTCCGCCATTTATCTTTGCCCTCCGTGCGTGTTCGCGTTCGGAGAAATGTTCGACGCCGGTGTCGCGCTGTTCATGTTCGAGTTCATTCGCAGATTTTCTTCCGGATTCTGACTAAGCTGTAACGTACGGATGTACGCCACCACCGCCCATCGATCCGCGGCCGAGAGCTTGTCGGCGTAACTGTTCATCCGTCCCCAGCCGTTCGTCATCACATCAAAAAAGTGCCCCACCGGAGCGTTGCGCAGACGGTCGTCATGATAGGTCGGCGGCTGCGGGAACCCGCGCCGGACGATCATCCCGTCCCCGGCACCGACCGGTCCGTGACAGACGATGCAGTAAATATTGAAGCGGTCCTGACCACGGTCGACGAGCTCTTTGGTAACCGGCACGGGGAATTCGTCTATCGCGTTCGGAAAACTCGAGACGAGCGTATTACCAGTAGCGTCGGTCGTTGTCTGAACCTGCGCATTCGGATCCGGATTGTCGATCTTGCCGGTGTGAAGCGCCTTGTTATCTTTCAAGAAGCCGCGAGCCACAGTTCCCTCGGGCAGGTTTCGCGAAGCGCGGTTATCGTTAAAGAACTCGTTCTTCTTATACGCGCGGTACCGAGGCTGATCCTGCATGTCGTAGCGGACACCGCAGCCCAGAGCCAGGAAGCAGTAAGCGAGAAGCAATAAGCAGTAAGCTCCCCGGCGCGAAGAACGGCTTGGCTTATTGCTAACTGCTAATTGCTGAATGCTACTCCTCAACATCAAACACCTCCTGGGCACCCAGACCTTCCATGAAGCTGCGGGTATTCTCATCGAATTTAGGATCAGCGGTCTCGATCAACAGAAAGAACTTCTCACGCGTCGCGAGCGCGAATCGCGGGACATTGAAGACCGGGTGATAGGGCCGCGGCAGGCCGTTAAGGAAAAGCATTCCGAAAACCGCGGTGAACCCCGCCAGTAGGATCGTGAGTTCGTACGACGGCGGTATGAAGTTCGGCCAGCTAAGAAACGGTCGCCCACCGACGTTGAGCGGGTAGTCGATGTAATGGACGAACACCTGCAGTCCCAGACCGAGCAGTAGACCCGTAATGCCCCCGAAGAAAACCAGCACCGGTAAAATGCTCCGCTTGATACCGAGAGCCTCGTCGATCTCGTGCAGCGGGAATGGCGTGAACGCGTCGGTCTTGGTAAAGCCCGCCTCGCGTACGGCGTTCGCCGCGTCGACCAACTGCGTCGGCGTGTCGAACTCTGCCAGTAATCCGTAAAGATTCTTTTCCATAACTCTCTTAGTCCCTAGTCCCAAGGTCCCAAGTCCCAAGTTGCAATGTCCAAAGTCCCAAGTCTCGAGTCCCAAGTCCCAAGTCCCAAGGTCCCAAGTCTCAAGTTGCAATGTCCAAAGTCCCAAGTCTCGAGTCCCAAGTCCTAAGGTTTACTCGTCTCCCATTCCTCCACTTGGGACTAGAGACTCTGGGACGAGGGACTATTTATTGGGCGGATCCGTCCGCTCCCACGTGTACTCAACTTCCAGAACACTCTCATCAAAATCCTGCTGCCGTCCGTGGACGTTCGCCTCCGGAAGCAACGTCCGGACCTCGAAGATCGAGATGATCGGCAAAAACCTCACGAACAGGTAGATCAGTGAGAAGAAGAAGCCGAGCGTACCGACGAACATCGAGATATCGAAGACCGTCGGTGCGTACATCGCCCACGACGAGGGCAGAAAATCCCGATTCAAGCTCGTGATAATGATGACGAACCGTTCGAGCCACATCCCGATGCTGACGATGATGGAAATAATAAAGAGCCAGAATGGACTTTCTCGGAACCGCTTGAACCACAAAAGCTGAATTGACGCGCCGTTGCAGAGGATCAGAAGCCAGTAAAACACCATGTAAGGCCCTGTCAACGCCCGGTTCTTGATCATGAAGACCTCGTACTGCGAGGCGCTGTACCACCCGAAGAACGCCTCCATCGCGTATCCATACACGACGATGAGTCCCGTTGCGAGCATCACCTTGCCCATGTAGATAAGGTGGGTGTCGGTGATGAAATCCTTCATGTTGTACCAGACCCGAAGCGGGATACACAGGATCAGCACCATCGCAAAGCCGGCAAAGATAGCACCGGCGACAAAGTACGGCGGGAAGATCGTCGCGTGCCAGCCCGGAACCTGCGACACCGAGAAGTCGAAGGACACGATGGAGTGCACCGAAAGGACAAGCGGGGTCGAGATACCTGCAAGGAGCAGATAAGCGATCTCATATCGATGCCAGTGGCGTGCGGAACCGCGCCAACCCCATGACAAAATACCGTAAGCAAACTTGAAAAACTTGTTCTTTGCCCGATCACGAAGTGTTGCAAGATCGGGGATAAGACCGACGTACCAGAACAGGAGCGAGATCGTCGCGTAGGTCGATACCGCAAAGACGTCCCAGACCAGCGGCGACCGAAACTGTGGCCAGATGCCCATTGTGTTCGGGTACGGGAACAACCAGTAGGCCGCGAGCCACGGACGGCCGGTATGGAGAAGGGGAAATATAGCTGCGTTCGCTACGGCGAAGAGGGTCATCGCCTCGGCAAACCGGTTGATAGACGTTCGCCACTTCTGATTCAAAAGCAGAAGGATAGCGGAGATCAGGGTACCGGCGTGACCGATACCGATCCACCAAACAAAGTTGATGATCGGAAACGCCCAGCCGACAGGCTGGTTGTTCCCGAAAATACCCATACCTTTCGCAAGCAGGTAGCCGACCGTCACGACGAGCAGCTGGGCGACCATAAACGCGATTCCGAAACCGATGAACCAATGAAAGGGCGTCTTCTTCTTCAGGGTAACGTCGCCGATCTTGTCGGAAACGGTCCCGAATGTATGATCACCCTCGACCATCGGGGGGTAAATTTTCTGCTGAATCCGCTTCAAATCCTGCATGATTTTCACGACCGGAGGTTTGCAATCAGAAGAATCGCAAACTATCCCTTATCAGTGGTCCTCGCTTCCTCCCGATGCTTTTCCTTCCTTGTGTACATCCTGAGCCTTTGCCGCCGGCGGCTTGTAATCGGGCATCTCGGGATTCTGATTCTTCAGCTCGGCAAGGTACGTCGTCCGCGGCTGAGTATTCAGTTCGTTGAGCAGTTTGTAATCGCGAGGGTCCTGTTTGAGCTTGGAAACCTGGCTCTGCTTATCGTTGAGATCCCCAAAAACGATCGCATCGGTCGGACAGGCTGCCTGGCAGGCGGTAACGACCTCGCCGTCGGCGATCGGACGACCGTCCTTCTCTGCCTCGATCCTGGCCGCCGAGATGCGTTGCGTACAATACGTGCACTTCTCCATCACACCGCGGCTGCGGACGGTAACTTCCGGGTTGCGCATCAACTTGTACTGCGGTGTGTCCCAATCCTGGTAAAGCATGAAGTTAAAGCGGCGAACTTTGTACGGACAGTTGTTCGAGCAATAACGCGTCCCGACACAGCGGTTGTAGACCATGTCGTTGAGACCTTCGGCACTATGGACGGTCGCGTGGACAGGACAAACCGGCTCACACGGCGCCTGCTCGCACTGCATACAAAGCACCGGCTGGAAGTGCGGTCCTTCCGGATTGTTCAGGTCCCCGCCGCCGTAGTAGGTGTCGATGCGCAACCAGTGCATCTCTCGGCTTCGTTCGACCTGCTCTTTTCCAACAACCGGGATGTTGTTTTCGGACTGGCATGCCAGCACACAGGCGTTGCATCCGACACACGAGTTCAGATCGATGGACATGCCCCATCGATTATGTTTGTCGTAGGTCTTTTGATATTCGTCCGCAGCCGTCTTGTACATCGACAGGGGATAGAAATCCTGCTGCTGCCCAGCCTTCGCCTCGTTCTCAAGGTCATTTACATTCCAGACCCGAAGGAGATCGCGGCCTTCCATGTTGAAGTGGATCTGCGTTGAGGCGATCGTCGCCTGTTCACCGATCGCGGAGATGTTGCCCGTGCCGTAGCTCATCGCGTCGGAACGCATCACCTCAAAGGCGTTATAACCGAGTCCCGTTCCAATCCGCCCGGCCCGCGTGCGGCCATATCCAGTGAAGATCGTGATCACGTCGTCCGGTTGACCCGGCGCGATCCAGACCGGGACCGGCTTCGAGATACTTCCGCCCTGGTACGTGAGTGTTACCAGATCCGAATACATGTTGTTTCCCTTTGACGAGATGAAAGCCATCGGACGCTCACCACCCGACAGCTCATCAGTATCGTTACCCTGATTAAGACCCAGCCGGCGTGCCGTGTCCGGGCTGACGAGCGCTACGTTGTCCCATGTGATCTTTGTAAGCGGCTTCGGTAATTCCTGAAGCCACCCGTTGTTCGCGAATCGCCCGTCATAGATCGTGGGGTCTGGGCAGATCGATATCTCGAGCGGACCGCTGTTCCCGGGTGGGGTAATAGGCTGCGTCAGGAAACCGGTGCTGGCCGCCACCGACTTCGGCGTAAACCCGGTGTTAGGTATGACGCCGTCATGAACCCACCGGCGCCAATTGTCTTCAAAAGTCGCGGTACCGCCTGCACGTTGTGCCTGTCCGGCAGTTTGTCCGGCCTGATTCTGCGTCGCGGAACCTGTTGGTGCAGGTGTTGCCGCGACCGCCGGGCTTCCCGAACCGGATACCGGTGAGCTTGGAGTCGTCTGTGCGGAAACTGAGTTGGGCTGGGGAATGCCGCCGGTCGAAGCGGAAGCGCCTTGAACGCTCGGCCCGGTTTGCCCGGTTGAACCCGCGACAGCGGCGGCACGGTTGGGGGCGATGTTTTGCGTCTGCCAGTACGCCCGGACGATGTCGTAATCCCGTTGATCAAAATTCTCGCGGTAGAATAGTTGAACTACTTCGTAGATACTTCGGCTGTCATACAGCGGTTGCACAAGCGGCTGTATCAGTGAGACTGTCCCGTCATACGCACGTGCGTCGCCCCACATTTCGAGGTAATGCTTTTCGGATATGTGCCAGTGGCACTGCTCCCCCGTTTCGTCCACATACCGCCCAAGATGAACCCTAAGCGGGATCTTGTTCATCCGGTTCGCATCGAGCTTGAGGTCGGCGGGTGTCGTGTACACGGGATTGCCACCCAGCACGACCAGCATTTTCACCCGCCCGGCATCGATGTCCGTGATCAACTCGCGGAGCTGTTCGATCTGGGTTTTTTCTGAAGGCGTAAAAGGGTCGGCATACACAACCGTCTGCCCTACCGCACCGAGCGCCGCATTCATCGCGTGAGCGAGAGCGTGGACCAGGGCCGGCTGATTATCTCCCGGGACGACGACGGCACGACCGCGATGTGCAAGCAGGTCCTTTGCCATGGCAGCGATCCACGCTGCATTCTCGGTGTATGACGAAGCCGCACCACCGACACCAAGCGCGGCGGCGATCGCCTTTGCTATCTCGGGCATCTGGCTCGGCTTAACCCCGATACGGTGATCCGCTTTCGCACCGGTGAGCGTCATCGTCGTCTCGACCGCGTACAAGCGATTTATCTGTTTGTTTTCGTTCCGGTAATTCTTTCGCGACGCATAGTCCTTCTTATAACGAACGTTGAAGTCGGAGAAGATATCCTTGTCGAGCGTCAGGATACAATCGGCCGCGTCGAACTTGTAGATCGTCTGCACCGGCGAGCCAAAAGCCAGGCGGGCACCCGCGATGGCATTGTCGTTATTAAGTGGTTCGTACTGATACCAGCGTGAATTCGGCAACTCGGTCGCGATCTGACGGAACTGCGCCTGGAGCGTCGGTGAGGTGACCGTTTCGGTCAGGAACCGGATGCCGGCTCCGCCATCGCCACGATTTTCCTCGATCGTTGACCGGAGCGTCGTCATGAAGTTCTGCCAGGTCTTCGGCGAACCCCGAAAGGTTACTTCTTGCGATCGGTCGGGATCGTACATCTCCAAAAGCGAGGCCTGGGCAAAAATGTCTGTTGCACCCAAGCTGCCGGGATGGAGAGGATTTCCTTCAAGCTTGACCGGACGACCGTCGTAGGACTTGGCGAGCAAACCCGTAGCTATGCCGCCGAGGGACATCGCGGTAGCGAAAAATAGAGGCTTACCGGGAAGCAGATCTTCTTCCGGCCGGACATAGGGGACGATCTTTTCGGGTGGCTGTATGACGCAGCCGGAAAGCCCGGCAAGCGCGAGAGACGCGCCCATTACTTTGATAAAGTTACGCCGGCTTAAGCCATCGTCCCAGTCTTCGGCGTGGCTCGGATACTCGCGCTGAACGAATTCCTCGAACTCAGGCGCATCGACAAATTCCTCGACGCTGCGCCAGTAGTCCTTTCCGTTCTGAGATAGGATCCTGTTCTTCAACAGGGCAAAGTTAGTCTTGCTGTCCTTGCTTGGCATCTTGTTTTGTATGAGTTACGTCTTTACTCGTAAACCCCGCTACATCGAAACTTTTTGGTAAATCCGTGGAACTTCATCGCCGTGGTCTTTACGCCGATTGGTAACTTCTACCTATGGCACGTTGAACAGCTCGTCATTATTTCTTTGCTGCGTATTCTGTACTGTTCCTTGAGGCTGATCCGCTCCTCGGTAGTTAGATCACCGTCCTGCCACTGCATGTTATAGATCTCCGATTTCGGCCTTATGAATCGTTCGGGCTCACGGTGGCATTGCAGGCACCATTCCATCTGCAGCGTATTTTCCTGATATACCGACGGCATATTGTCGATCTGTCCGTGGCAGGTCGAGCAGCCGACGCCTTTGGCGACATGAATGCTGTGATTGAAATATGCAAACTCAGGAAGATCGTGTACGCGCTCCCACTCGATGGGCTTGTTGTCTCGAAAGCTGGCCCGAACAGGTTCGAGATATGGGCTGTCAGCCCAAAGCTGGCTGTGGCAATTCATACATGTCTGCGTGGAGGGCATCCCGGCGGAAGCCGTCGTCTCAACTGTCGAGTGACAGTAGCGACAATCTATACCGTCATCCCCGACGTGGTGCTTATGACTGAACTGCACCGGTTGTTGTTTCTCCACGTACCTTCCCGTCAGGTAGGACGATCGCGCCACTTGCGTATAAACATAAAACGCCGTCCCCGCAAGAACGACGCCGAGGATCATGCTTATCCGGGCAATGTTGTTTGCACTCTTATGAAAAAATTGCGCCATTATCAAGTCTCTCGCACTCGGAGGTCCGAATGGTTAAACCTCAACGGTCACCTGGCGATGAGGGGCCGGGCCGATATTCGCGAAATGCTGATTATATTATTGAGAAAGCTTCCGTAAAACTGCCTACAATGTTACTAAATCTCGTAAATTCCGCAAATACCTTCACCTACAAAAATAGTTGCGAGGCGGATCTTTAGCAACGAGAGATGAGATTAGCGTTTCTCATTAGTGAAATTATTAAACCTGCGAGCCTACTTTCGCGTCGGGGGGTCTAAAAGCTTATGCCTGATTTGCGATCAACGCGGCGCCGATCGCCGCCGCGTTCTCGCCGAGCTCGCCTTCGACGATCTCGGCGTTCTCGAAAGACGGACCGAAAGAAAGCTCGCGTGCACGGCGGACTACCGCATCAAGCACTAAATGTCCCGCGTGCATGATCTCGCCGCCGATAACGATCTTTTCTATATTCAGGAGATTGATCACGGTGGCGATTGCCGTTCCAACGTAGCTTCCCGTTCGCTCGAGCATAAGGCTTGCGAAATCGTCGCCGTTCTCGGCTGCTTCAACGATCTTGTGGATGGAGATCTGACCCTCGTCGAGCTTGTTGAGTGATGATGTGCTGTCGCGGTTGAAGCGGGTGCGGGTCCGGCGCACGATGTTCGCCGCAGAGGCCACATCTTCTAATCGCATTCCGTCAGAGTTAACTGCAACATACCCAAACTCCCCGGCGAATCCGGAAACGCCACGCCAGATCCTGTTGTCGAGGATCAACGCCCCGCCGACGCCCGCGCCGAGCGTTGCGTAAAATAGATTGGCGCTTCCGCGTCCGGCTCCGAGCTTCAATTCCCCGTATGCAGCCGCATTGGCATCGTTTTCCACGATCGCCTTAACGCCGGTCGCTTTTTCGATCCCTTCAACGAGATCGACCACAGCATGCTCGGGAATATGGGCCGAATATGCGACGCGGCCCGATTCACTGCGGATCAGGCCCGGCACCGCGACCCCGATACGATCGAACGGGCCGAACTTCCGTTTCAAATTGGAAATGAAAGTGCTGAGCTGGGGCAGCGTACTCTCGGACGAATCGAAAGTTACGGTTTCCGTCGCGGTAATCGCACCTGAACCGTCGAGGCAGACAGCGCGGAACGACGATACCGATGCCTCGATCCCGACTAAACGCGTGGCCGGATCAACTATTTCGCTCATATTTCCTCGGGTAAACTAGAGCGATTTTAGACAGTGCTGAATAACGTGTCAAAACAAAGTGGACAGTTGATAGTTGACAGTTGATAGTTCGTCAAGCTGTGTTGGCTACATCAGGCCCAACCGGCACGAACTATCAACTGTCAACTATCCACCTATCAACTCCCAAGGACTTGTTTGACTAGTAGTCGCGGCCGACGTTACTCTTTGGTGAGCCCGCAAACGAGCAGATCCCGACCGCCCTTTATGGATCATCTTTCCCAGATCATCGAGCAGTACGGTATTTACGCGGTCTTCGCGCTATGCACCGTTGAAGGCGATATCACCTTGCTGATCTCGGGTACCATGGCGCACGGCGGCTTTTTCGGGCCGTACAGTTTTTTGAAGGTGATCTTGTTCGGAACCCTTGGAGCTTTGACCGGCGACTGTGTCGCGTATGGTGTCGGACGCGTTGCGCACGAAAACGCCAAGCACTACCGCTTTTACCAGATGGCTCAGCCGCGGATCGAGAAGCTCATCGCTAAATTCGGGGGCTTCGCGATCGTCATCTCGAAGTACATCTACGGAATACGCGCGGCGATGTGCGTGTTCTACGGCATCGGCAAAATGCCGTTCTTGCGGTTTCTCCTTCTGGACGCCGTTAGCTGTTTCACCTGGGTGCTGCTCTTGTCGAGCGCCGGATACTTCTTTAGCGGAGCGATCACATCGATCATCGGCGACTTTCGTCAGATCGGCGTCGCCCTGTTCTTTATAGTTCTCACTGGCGTCATTGTCTTTTATGTGATCGAGCGCTTCTGGCTTTCTGAGAAGGTTGAAGAAGCGAATCCAGAGACCATCCATCGTATCGAAGAGAAGCTTCATGCCGTGGAGGAGGTCGCCCAGGAAAAACTTCACGACCTCGGCGAGCGTCTTCACCTGACCCGCGAGCCCAATCGAGACGAGAAAGAGCCAGCCCCGAAAGCCGAGGCGTCAAAGGCCGGAAAGAATTAGCTCGCATCAGCGCTTCCAATTCTCATTTCCGTGGGTTCCGTGTATTCTGTGGTTTCGATCTCACTCTGTTTGTTAACCACTGAATATACAAAACACACGGAACGAATCGAGGCCACCCAAGAATCTCGTATGATCATTGAATCCTCTGCCCCGACGCGAGTAGATCTCGCGGGGGGAACAATTGATATTCCGCCTCTTTTTCTCTTTCACGAAGGTGCCGCGACAGTGAACTTTGCGGTCAGCCTGCTCGCGAAGTGCCGTATAGAGACGCGCGACGACGACGTTATCGAACTGGCGTCCGTTGACCGCGGCGTGAGATTCGAGACGAGCCTGGATCGGCTCGGCGAGCTGAAGGACGAACCGCGTCTGGAGCTGCTTTCGAAACTCGTCTACTTTTTCAAACCGGAAACGGGATTCACGATGACAACCGAATCGGAAGCACCAGCAGGAGCCGGGCTCGCGGGTTCATCAACACTCAATATCGCGTGCATCGGAGCGCTGAACACGCTTGTCGGTAACCGCTACACTCCCGATCGCTTCATTCCGATCGCGGCGAATGTCGAATGTCAGGTGATCAAGGTCCCGACAGGTTATCAGGATTATTATTCAGCTCAGTACGGCGGTGCCGCGTCCATCCACTTCGGTGCCGCGGGCGTGGAACGTGAGGGGCTCGATATCGATATCGAAACCCTGGAGCGGAGGATCGTTGTTTGTTACACGGGCGAGCCCCGCAACTCCGGCACAAATAACTGGGAGATCACGAAGCGGCACATCGACGGAGATCGCGAGATTTTTGAGATCTTCGAAGGGATCCGCGACACTTCGATCGATATGCGTTCGGCCTTGCTGAAAGGCGATTGGAACGCGGTTGGGGAAATTTTGAGCGATGCTCACCCGCATCGTAAACGCCTTTCGCCTCATATCACGACGCCGCAAATGGATATGCTTATCGAGACCGCGCTTGCCAATGGAGCCATCGCGCCAAAGGTGTGCGGTGCAGGCGGCGGCGGGTGCATCGCATTCTTCTGCGAAGACGGCCGTAAAGCCGACGTCGAACAAGCCCTGGCTGCCGAACCCGGCGCCGAAGTGCTCGACTGGAAACTTCAGACTGAAGGACTTGTGGTTAGTTGACAGTTGATAGTTGAAAGTTGACAGTTCACTGCCACTTACTTGTCACAAAACCTCTGGACGTGGTGTTTTTATTCCAGAAAGCGAATTAATCACAACAAACCGGAGGTCCTTGTAATGAAAACGACATCGATAGTATTTCTCGTGGTGAAGGCCGCGATCGCGACGGCCCTGTTGCTGTTATCTACCACGATCCTTTTCGGTCAGGAAAAGGAAAAGCTTGAAAAGCTCGACAAAATGGCCCACAAGGCCGAGAAGAAAAGCTACGAGTTTTGTTCGAACGACAACTGGTCTAATGGCGACAAGGTCGGGTTTAAAGAATTGCGCGAGATGACGATCCCGGCATCCGGGTCGATTGCGGTAGACGGCGGAAAGAACGGCGGTATTAAAGTGAAAGGATCCGAGCGTTCCGACGTTCTGGTTCGAGCCTGTGTGCAGAGCTGGGGAGCAAGCGACGAGGCCGCCCGCGCAGTCGCAGGCGGTATCCGGATTTCAACGAGCGGGACGATCAAAGCCGAAGCCGCGGATGATCAGAATTGGGGGGTCTCGTATGAAGTTCTGGTACCGCGAAATACCGATCTTAACTTAAAAGCGCATAACGGTGGCATCTCGATCTCATCGGTCGAAGGCCGCCTGCAGTTTGAAACGCTTAATGGGGGTGTCGGTTTGATGGATGTCGCCGGCGATGTCCGCGGACGTACGACCAATGGCGGTGTCCGAGTCTCTCTTACGGGCAGCAGCTGGAGAGGAAGCGGACTCGACGTCGTGACAACCAATGGCGGAGTTCACCTGATGATGGCCGAAAACTACGCCGCAAACATCGAAACCGGTACGGTGAACGGCGGTTTCCGCAGCGACATTCCAGCTCTCAATGTTAGTCAGGAAGATGTTAAAGGACCCGGCCGTCATAACAGAGCAACTCGTCTTAACATGGCCCTCAACGGCGGCGGCGCACCGATCCGTGTGATCACAACGAATGGCGGAGTGAATATTAGTTCGGCGAGTAAGTCGGTTTACTAACGAGAAAGTCGGTAAATATTCGGAGCGCAGGATCGCGAACGTGAGTGACAGCAGAAAGCCCCGGGCGTGAGCCCGGGGCTTTCTATAGGAGCACGCGAGCCCGCGTAGCGAGCAACAGACGTCTACCGCTTGTTGTCGCTCCTGCCCCCCGAGCTTCAAACATCCGTGCTTATTGCATTTGAATAACCGCCGCTCATAGACCTTAAACCTTAACTCCATTCCCCGCCGCGATCGCATGCGTCAACGATCTGAATATATCGCGACCGTCGTTCGATCCGAGCAACTCTTCGCACGCACGCTCCGGATGCGGCATCATCCCGAGGACATTCCGGTCAAGATTAGAGATGCCGGCGATATTGGATCGCGCTCCGTTCGGGTTGGATTCCGGCGTCGTCTCGCCGTTCTCATCGCAATAACGGAAAACTATCTGGTTGTTTTCTTCAAGTGAATTGAACGTCGCGTCGTCGCAGGTGTAATTGCCCTCGGCATGAGCAATGGGAATCGAGAGAACGGCGCCGTTCTTGAGCTGATTCGTATAGGGCGTGTTCTCATTCTCGATGCGGATGTTGACGTGCTTGCAGGCGAAATGCAGGCCCGCATTTCGAATAAGTGCACCCGGGAGCAAGCCACTTTCGCACAGGATCTGAAAACCGTTACATATACCAAAGACGTACTTGCCTTCGTCAGCAAAATCCTTCACCGCATTCATCACGGGTGAGAACCTCGCGAGAGCGCCAGCGCGAAGATAGTCGCCGTACGAAAATCCGCCCGGCACGATCACCGCGTCATAACCGCTCAGATCCGTTTCCTTATGCCAGATAAAATCAACCGGCTGCCCGACGTGTTTCGATACGACATGATAGGCATCGTGATCGCAATTTGATCCTGGAAAAACTATTACTCCGAATTTCATGACTTAGTTCGTTGTTCGTGGTTCGTTGTTCGTTGCCCGTGACGTCAACCGCCTTGCCGCGGGCTGGATTGAACTGATATACGCGTTTAGTTTCGGTGAAAGTTCGTCTATCAAGGGTCTCAACTTTTCGACCTCAGCTTCCGATAGAAGCTTGCGCTTGTATGCTCGTCGAAGCCAGTGCTTTGTTTCATACAGCGAGCCGCGAGCAAAATAACCAAACCGCTTGTTGTCTTGACGACCGTACCGACCCGTTCCTTCAGCGATATTGGCGCCGATACTGTCCGCGGATCTTACGATCTGTTTACCGATAGTCTCCCGGCTAAATACGTCCCAGCCCGACGCTATGCCCCAAACCAAATCAGCTAGTTCCTCTGACAAAGTGTAAACCCGAAGGTTTTCAAAGTTAGTTCTCGTCATGTGGGAGTCTCCTTAGTCGTCTAACGACCAAAAGCAACGAACTACGAACTACGAACTACGAACAACAAGCTACGCGCTGTTTACCACCTCGACTCGATAATCTTCAATCACCGGATTCGCTAAAACGTCCTTTGCGATCTTTTCCACTGCCGATCGCGCCTCGGTTTCCGTCGTGGCATCATCAAGGGCGATCTCAAAATACTTTCCCTGACGGATGTCGGCGATCTTGTCGAAACCCATGAGCTCAACGGAATGGTGGATGGCCTTGCCTTGCGGGTCGAGGACGCTCGGCTTAAGGGTGACATATACTATTGCCTTCATATTTCTCTCCGAAAGAAATTGTAGATTGTTACGCAGTTCATTGTTTTAATCAACGTCATGTGTTAACTTTCACACAGTCTTTTTCTGCCAGTTTCTTGGAAAGAACCGAATCCCCAAAAGGAGAAAAACAAAATCAATATGGACAACATGTCAGGTGGAAAGTCTGCATTAGGACTTGATGTAAACGTTGCGAGCCTTCTCGCCTACATCCCGATCTGTCTTATCGGCATAATTGTAAGTATCATCATCCTCGTCACCGACAAGACCAATAAGGTCGCCCGTTTTCACGCTTTCCAGTCGATCTTGATTCACGCCATTTTCGTCGTGTTCTATATCGTAGTGATGATCGTGGCCGGCATGAGTGTCGCCACAAACTCCGGGATGCTTGGCTTGCTTACGACGCTTCTCTATATCGTGTGGATCGTTGGCCTTCTTGGACTGTGCATCTATGCCATGGTCAAGGCCTACGGGGGTGAGATGTTCAAATATCCGGTTATCGGAGACATGGCCGACAAATGGTCTAACTAACCGAACACTCTCGCGAAAACTTTTTCCACGTTTCGCAGGTAGTGGTTCAGATCAAAGACGCGGGCGATCTCTTCAGCCGAAAGGTGCGATGAGATGTCCGCGTCCTTCGTTACAAGCTCCTGATAATTCCCGCCTTCGTCCCATACTTTCATCGCATTGCGTTGTGTGTACGCATAAGCCTCCTCACGCGTTACACCCTTTTGCGTCAGTGCGAGCATCAGCTGGCCGCTGAATACAAGGCCGTGCGTGAGATCGAGGTTTTTAAGCATGTTCTCGGGATAGACGACCAGCGTGTCCAGTAGGGATGTCGCTTTCGCGAGGATGTAGTCGAGTGTCGCGGATGAATCCGGCAGCACGATGCGTTCAGCCGACGAATGCGATATGTCCCGCTCATGCCAGAGGGCGACGTTTTCCAATCCGACGATCGCATTTGCCCTCACCGTCCGAGCCATCCCGCAAATACGTTCCGAGAGGATCGGATTACGTTTATGAGGCATCGAAGAGGAGCCCTTCTGACCTTTCTTGAACGCTTCCTGGGCCTCGCGAAGCTCGGTCCGCTGCCAGTGACGGACTTGAAGCGCGATCTTCTCCAGCGTGGCCGCGATGATCGCCAGCGTACAGAGATACTCGGCATAGCGATCGCGTTGAATAACCTGCGTAGAAACGTCGGCGGCTTTGAGTCCGAGCCTCGCACATATTCTTTCTTCGACATCGGGCGAGAGGTGTGCAAAGGCTCCGACGGGACCACTGATCTTCCCGACCGATATCCGCTCCTTTGCGGTTTCAAGTCGAGCCTTATTTCGCTGCATTTCCGAGTACCAGAGCGCCCAGGCGAGTCCGAACGACGTCGGTTCGGCATGGATTCCGTGCGTGCGTCCGATCTGAGGTGTGTCCTTGAATTCGAACGCTCGACGTTTCAGCACATTCATCAGCGCGTCGACTTTCGTAAGCAAAATGTCGCACGCATCTTTCAATAACAGCGCGTTCGCGGTGTCGACGACATCGCTCGATGTAAGCCCGTAGTGAACGAACCGTGCCGCAGGCCCAATATTCTCGGCGAGGTTGGTAGTAAAAGCGATGACGTCGTGATCGGTCGTCTTCTCGATCTCGTTGATCCGATCAACTGTGAATGCCGCTTTCGCTTTGATCTCATCGACGGCTTCCGACGGTATCGTCCCGTCTTCGGCGTGAACATCGCAGACCGCGATCTCGACGTCGAGCCACTTCTGAAACTTATTCTGCTGCGACCAGACCGCGCCCATCTGGGGCAATGTGTAACGTTCGATCATAAACTCAATCTGAAATCGGAAGCCCGTCACCGGGTCGGAAGCGCCTGCCGTAGCGGGCGGTTCAAAAGAATAACCCTACATCATGTGGCAACGTCCAACCGCCCGCTACCGCAGGCCCCTAACCGGTCAACGTCCGATCACCCGTTTCCTGTTCAGTCATTCTCATCACTCTCCAGCTCCTTTGTGTCCTTATCCACGGTCTTACGGTCGACTTTCTTATTTACATCCGTCTCTTTGTCACCGAGGATGTCCTGGATGTAAACCATCTGAACAAGCACCATGATCACGGCAAGAAGCGGAGTCGCGAGCACCAGGCCGAGACCGCCGACCATAACCGCCAGGGCGAGCTGAAACACGATCGTCAAAGCTGGCGGCAGTTCGACCGTCTCTCGCTCGATCAGCGGTGTTACGATGTTCGATTCGATCAACTGCACGCCGACATACAGCCCCAGGACGTAAAGCGCCGTCACTGGACTCGCGATGAATGCAAGAAGAAGAGCTGGGATCGCCGAAAGTATCGGGCCGAAATTTGGGATAAAAGACAGAAGACCCGCGATCAGACCCAGCGTGAGAGCCAACGGCACCCCCATCATCGAAAGGCCGATCCACGTCAGCAAGCCGATAAATATCATCGAGCCGGCCTTCCCTATCAACCACCAGCGCAGGGTCTCTCCAACAGCCGCGACTACTTGCGTCGCGCGGTGCCGGTGCGGCTTTGGAAACAGTTTGATAAAACCCCGTATGTAAAATCGCGGTTCGCTGGCGAAGTAGATAGCGAGGAGGATCGTAATAAAGAAATTGCCGACCGCGCCGATGGTCGAAGTGAAAAAGCCGCCGACCCCGCTCAAAAGACTCGTCGCCGTCAAGTTCGCGGTGAAATCATTAAAGCTGGGGAGTTGATCGAGAAGCGTTCGTCCCCAGCCGAACTGTCCAATGTAATTCGCCGCCGCTTGTGCCGATCGCGGAAGCTCCTGGCGGAGATGACTCATCTGTTCTGCCACGTCCGGCGCCAGTAAGCTGATCGCCCCCGAGAGCACACCAACGAGCAGAACCGTAACGATCAAGACCAGCCAGCCTTCACCTACATTTACAAAACGGCCCACGATCTCAGCCAGTCCGCGAAGGAATATCGCAAGCAGTGCGGCTGCGAATATCAGCAGGATCACGTCGAACGTGAAGTAAAGAAGGATGAGGATAAGCAGCGTTAGTACGACAAAGCCGATGGTGATCAATACTCGCCCGGCAAATGTTTGATCTGAACGCTTGTTCGAAACCATCTAGATGATGCCTTTGTCGATGAGAAGTTCCGCGTTGAGAATAGCGCAGCCCGCAGCGCCTCGCACCGTATTGTGGCTGAGGGCGACGAACCGGTAATCGAAAACATTGTCGGGGAATATCCGCCCGACGCTTATCGTCATTCCACTGCCGTTGTCGCGATCGAGCCTCGGCTGCGGACGCGACGGCTCATCGAAAACGTGAATGAACTCCTGCGGTGCTGAGTGCAAATGTAAGCCCGGAAATGACTGCATCGCGTCGATCACATCCTCGAGCGTCGCG
>DASUSJ010000319.1:0-11093 GCA_036375155.1 Pyrinomonadaceae bacterium | reverse complement strand
ATCGGAAAAACAGATGCGAGCTTTGTTCGAGGATTATCCGGATGTGATCGACCGCACGGCCGAGATCGCACAGCGTGTAAATTTTTCTATGGACGAGCTCTCCTACAACTTCCCCGATTATCCCCTGCAGCCTGGCGAGACGATGGATTCCGTCCTGCGTGCGAAAGCGATCGAGCGGTCGGTGGAACGTTATCGCCATTGCCCGTGGCCTCTGAGATCGCAGGTCCTGTCGCGGCTTGAAAAGGAATTCCGTGTCATCGAGATGAAAAAGCTCGCCGGATATTTCCTGGTCGTTTCTGATATCTCGGATTTCTGCCGCGAGAACAAGATACTCTCCCAAGGGCGCGGCTCGGCGGCGAACTCGGTCGTGTGTTACGCGCTCGGCATCACCGCCGTCGAGCCGATCGCCAACAAGCTTCTGTTCGAACGTTTCCTGTCCGAAAAATACGAACAGTATCCCGACATCGATATCGACCTGCCGTCCGGGGACGATCGCGAAAAGGTCATCCAGCACGTCTATCAAAAGTACGGGATGCGCGGTGCGGGGATGACTGCGAATGTGATCTGCTATCGAGGCAAATCGGCCCTTCGCGAGGTCGGCAAAGCATTCGGCTTCGACGAACAGGTGCTCGGCCAGCTTTCGAAGATAAATTCGCATTACGAGATCTTTACCGGCGAAGAGCTGAACAGGCGTTTGAAAGAAGAGGGTTTCGACCCGGCGGACAGTTTCAAGCTGCGCAAATTTTCGGAGATGTACTCGCGTATTCTGGATTACCCACGTCATCTCGGTCAGCATTCGGGCGGCATGGTCGTCTCATGGGAGCGTCTCGACGGCATCGTCCCGATCGAGCCCGCGTCGATGGTCGATCGGCGCATCATTCAATGGGACAAGGACGATTGTGAGCAGCTCAAGATCGTCAAGATCGATCTGCTCGGTTTAGGAATGATGGCTGTGCTCCGCGACACGATCGAGCTGATCCGCGAACATCACGGCGAGGAGATGGATCTCTACAAGATCCCACACGACGATCCGAAAGTTTACGAGGCGTTGCAGAACGCTGACACTGTCGGGATGTTCCAGGTCGAGAGCCGCGCTCAGATAGCTTTTCTACCGAAGTCGAAACCCCGCACTTTTTACGACATCGTCGTCCAGGTCGCGATCATTCGCCCGGGCCCGATCGTCGGCAACATGCTCAAGTCGTACATTGCGCGGCGTCAAGGACTTGAACCGGTCACGTATCCGCATGACTCTTTAAAACCCACACTCGAACGAACGCTCGGCGTACCGCTCTTTCAGGAGCAGCTTCTCAAGATCGCGATGGACATTGCCGACTTTTCCGGCAGCCAGGCCGAAGAGCTTCGTCGTGCGATGGGATTTAAACGGCCCGATCGCCGTCTGGAAGAGATCGAGAAGAATCTGCGGGCCGGCATGACGCGAAACAGTATCGACGAGGCAACGCAGGACACGATCGTGACATGCGTGAAGGCATTCGCAAACTACGGCTTTCCCGAATCACACGCGTACAGTTTCGCTCTGCTCGCCTATGCATCCGCTTATTTCATTGTTCATTACCGGGCATGTTTTATGACGGCAATGTTCAATAACTACCCGCTCGGATTTTATTCCGCTGCGACGCTTGTGAAAGATGCTCAGCGACATGGATTGCATTTCCTGCCACTGGATATCAATCGGTCGGATTATTTGTTTACGGTGGAGGAGGCCGAGATGGAAGACGGGAGACGGGAGACGGGAGACGAGAGACGGGAGACGGGAGACGGGAGACAGGAGACGGGAGACCAGAGACGGGAGACGGTGCGTGTTGGTTTGAAGTATGTTCGTGGGTTGAGGGAGGAGATCGGGCGGAAGATCGTTGAACAGCGCGGCAAAAACTCCCCTCCTTGTTTAGGAGGGGTGGCCGCCGCTTCGGCGGACCGGGTGGTAGTCCAACAGGAATCTGATTCTTGCTTAACTACCACCCCGCCTCGCAAAGCCTCGGCACCCCTCCTAAACAAGGAGGGGAGCTTTGGAGTTCCTAAACAAGAAGGGGAGTTTGCAGCGAGCACAGAATCGAATTCCGCACTTCACACTCCGCGTGTCGCATCCCCCTACAAGAGCATCGACGACCTTATCCGCCGTGTGCCGGAGATCAACAAACGCGAGATACGCGCGCTGAGTCTCGCGGGGGCGTTGAATTTTGACGGTACTGTTCATCGGCGGGAGGCTTTATGGCAATCGGAACTTGCCATTCAGCCAACAGGTACTTTGTTTGAGACCGCAGAGAGCCGCGGCAGAGCCGCAAATTCTTCTGGGAACTCGACGGAAAAGCAGAGCTTTTCCGCACACCCAGCGGCAGAGCCGGCGGAGAAATCCAAAATCCAAAATCCAAAATCCGAAATCGAAGAGGGGTTTCTGACCAGGATGGAGGGCCTCGAACTTGTCGATGCCGATCTTCGCAAGACCGGCATTTCTATAGGCAAACATCCGATGGCTTTCATTCGCGAGGAAATGACGAAGCGGGGCATTCTTTCCGCGGCTCAGACTCGGCACTTGAAGAAGCGAGACATCGTATCGGTCGCCGGTGCCGTGATCATCCGCCAGCGTCCGATGACGGCGAACAACGTAGTCTTCATCACACTCGAAGATGAGACCGGTTTTTCGAATTTCGTCGTCATGCCAGATATGTTCGAACGCTTTCGCGCCGTCATCAATCAAAGCAGCTTCCTCATCATCCGCGGGATGTTCGAAGAACGCGGCATGATAAAGGCTCTGCATTTCATACCGCTGACCGAGTTGAGGACCGAGGTCGTCTCACACAACTTTCGATGATATGGATCCCGACGCCGCCATCGCCATCGTCGACTGCAACAACTTCTACGCCTCGTGCGAGCGTGTAGTGAATCCCGACCTCCTCAATCGGCCGGTCGTCGTGCTTTCCCACAACGACGGGATCATTGTTTCACGAAGCAACGAAGTAAAAGCCCTCGGCGTTCCCAATGCGTCGCCGTTCTTTCAGTATCGGGACCTGCTCGAACGTCATAACACCGCAGTCATATCCTGCAACCACGCGCTTTACTACGAATTCTCGCACCGCGTCATGGATGTCCTGAACGAAGACTGCGGTGCGAACAAGATCGAGCTTTACTCGATCGACGAAGCCTTCATCGATGTCGGTGTGCCGGATAAGCTTCCCCTGCTCGGTCGGCACATCAAGAAAGCAGTTTTTGATAAAACGCAGATCCCGGTTTCGGTCGGCATCGCCCGGACCAAAACGCTCGCCAAGCTCGCGAATCACATTGCCAAACTTTCGCCAAGAGCCGACGGAGTTCTCGATCTTTACGATTCGCCTTACATCGATCTCGCACTTCAGAAGACTGCGGTTGGAAGTATTTGGGGAATCGGCCCGCGATCCGCGATCCACCTGAAAGAGCGCGGAATCAACACCGCGTACGAGCTGAAGGTCTCCGAACCGAAGCATATACGAGAATTCCTGAACCTATTCGGCGCCCGTACCGTTCGCGAGCTGAACGGCATCAAGTGCATCGGTATGGAGGTCACGGAACGCAGCAACAAGTCGATCGCCCATACGCGAACGTTCGGCCATCCGGTCAGCGATTATCGCGAGATCAGAAACGCGATCTTTTACTTCACAACTCGGGCACTCGAGAAGATGCGCTGGAACAACCTGACGGTGAAAACCGTCACTGTGTTTCTTCACACCGATAGATTTCGCCCCGTGCCGCACAAGTATTTAGGGAAATATACGTACCGGTCTGTCTATCACTCCGACATCACGAGTGAGATCTATCACTGGGTCGCGGTGTGCTTGGAGAACGCCTATCGCCCCGGGATGCAGTATCGAAAAGCGGGGGTGATATTGAGTGACCTCGTTTCACCCGACAGGGTCACGTATCGTTTGTTCGGACAGATCGACTTCGAACGCCGCCACGCGCTTAACAAGGTCATCGACGACGTGAACTACCGCTACGGTCGTGACCTCGTGCGTTTTGCGGTACTCGAAGCGCGTGGCGACTGGCAGGGTAAAAGTCAGCATCGCGGAAACGATTCCTATCATATGGTAGGACGGGATACGCTCGGCTTGGGAAAGAATTTCAGTAAGTCAATGAGGTTCTTATGATCCTGGATTCTCCTACCGAAACTTCAGTGCAACTTCTTCCCAAGTGCGCCGTGTACGCTTACATGAACGGTGAGATATTCAAGCTCTTTGGGGCGGCCATCCTTGTCTTTGACGCGTTCCTCGTAGTGGTGTTTGGTCTTGGCATGCCGCGCATCGGCATGAGCACTAGAAGCTTCATTGAAGTCGAGTTGCTGTTCTTCACCTTTTTAATCGTCACCGCGATGATCGCGATCGGGATGATACGCGTGCAGAGATGGGCGGCCGTAGCGACATCTACTGTCGGACTCGTGGGGTCGATCATTCTCGCATTATCGCTCGGGACAAGACCTTGGGAAGCAGGTTTGGTCGGAATGCCTGTCGTTTTCGGCCTGTTGCTTCCGCTCTATGCAACCGTCAGATACTGGTCGTCGCTTAAGGTAGTGAACAGTATGAGTCTCACCCCTTTCGTTGACGCCCCAGGATCGTCAGACCGACTCCACCTAGGATGAACGCTGCCGCGATCACCAGCCTGGACGTCATAGCTTCAGCTAAAAACAATACTCCACCAAACGCCGCGATCACGGGCACCGAAAGTTGGAGCACCGCCGCACGAGTCGCCGTGTGGTGTTTTAAGGCCGCGTACCATACCGCGTAGCCGACTCCCGAGGCGACGGCGCCCGAAAGAATGGCGAGAACAAAACCACGCGGCGAGAGATCGAGTTGCGACATGAATGGTATTGCTGCAACAGCAACCATAGGCACAGAGCGGACGAAGTTTCCGGTCGTATCGCCGAGCGGATCGCTGCTTCCCTTTCCGCGGAGAGTGTAAAACCCCCACGCCGCCCCGGCACCCGCCATCAGGAGCGAAGCGTAGAGCGGGGGCGAAGATAATCCGGGAAACACAAGATATACCAGTCCGCCAAGGGCGATCAGCAAACCCAACCATTCGACTCTGCTTGGCCGCTCCCCGCGAGATAACGCAGCTGCGATCATCGTGAACTGGACCGCGCTAAACAGGATAAGTGCGCCGGCCGCCGCCGTTAGACCAATGTACGCGAACGAAAAGCAGATCGCGTACCCAAAAAGAAAAAACGCAGAACTCCAGCTCCCGCGTTTAACCGATTTCCCTCCGCTGAAAAAGTGGCTGATGACGATCAACGCGACGGCTCCGGAACCAAGCCTGGCGGCGGTGAATCCCGCCGCATCTGCTTCGCCGCCGCGCAGGGCCATCCGGCAGAGGATCGAATTGAATGCGAACGCGACGAGCGCGAACGCGGTATAGCCGATGATCTTAATCAATTATCCTAGCGTCATCCGATCTTGTATCCGACGAGTCCTGAATAGCTCCGACGCCGCTGTCCGGTATCCGCCCCTCGTCATTATCCAGCGAATGATCCTGCCCCGTTTTCCGACGGCCTTTGTCGTCGATCGCGTTTACGTCCTCATCGGCGATCGTCCCATCCGCGTTCGGCAGATCCGTGCCGGTAAGTTCCTCGTCCTTTCTTTTAACTGCATCCTGTCCCATGTTCGTATACCTCCTGAAAATACTCCGACAGCGTTGCAACATCCGTTCCGCCAAACGGTTTACTTCCGGAATAACTAAAAAGTGATAGCTGATAGGAAATAACCAATATCGAAAAAGCGTTGCGAAAGGCTTCCGTTATCAGTTACTCCGGAATAGTGCAAATTTAACCGCGGTCGTGCAAATGGGAAACGAAAGACCTTCCGGAAAAACTGAAAGCTGAAAACAAATCGGCGGTGATGGCTAACCGTCGCTCTCGATATCATGTGTCTTCCTTTCCGGCCGCAGGTGTGGGAAGAGGATCACATCGCGGATCGAATGCTTGTTCGTCAACAGCATCACCAGTCGGTCGATCCCGATACCGATCCCCGCCGCGGGCGGCATGCCGTAGCTCAGAGCGCGGATGTAATCCTCGTCGAGTACCATTGCCTCTTCATCGCCACGTTCGCGCTCGGACATCTGGTCGACGAAGCGCTCGTATTGCTCACGCGGGTCGTTCAGCTCCGAGAAACCATTCGCCACCTCCATTCCGTTAACGAACAACTCGAACCGCTCAGCGATCTGGGGATCTTCCGGCGACGCTTTTGAAAGCGGCGAGATGGATTTGGGAAAATCGATTATGAAGGTTGGTTGAATGAGAGCCGCCTCGACGTTGTTCTCGAAGGCTTCCAACAACAGATTGTCGCTAAGAGCACCCTCGCTACCGATCGGGTTTCCGCCGGCCCGCTCAACGGCTTCACGCATGGTGATGCGCTCGAACTTACCAAAGTCGATCGTCTTTCCTTCGTATTCAACAACCAGACCGCCTGTCGCATTCTGTACGGACTGTCTCAGCAGCTCCTCGCAGAAATCCATCATCCCGTTCACGTCCATGTACGCACAGTAGAACTCGAGCATCGTGAATTCCGGATTGTGCTTGAACGAGATCCCCTCGTTGCGAAAGTTGCGGTTGAGCTCGTAGACCTTTTCGAAACCGCCGACGACGAGACGCTTGAGATAAAGCTCGGGCGCGATGCGGGCATAGAGAGTAATGTCGAGCGCGTTGTGATGAGTCTCGAAAGGCTTCGCCGCGGCGCCGGTCGCCTTTGGAGTTAGCATCGGCGTCTCCACCTCGATGTAACCATGATCTTCGAGAAAGCGTCGAACGGATGAAATTACCTTCGCGCGTGTCTCAAAAACCTGACGGGTCGTCAGCCCGTCGTGCTCGATCTGCAGACTGGACGCGATCAGATCGGCGTAACGCTGACGCTGGCGGATCTCCGGGTCGGATATGCCGTGCATTTTGTCAGGCATAGGCAGCATCGCCTTCGACAAGAACTGTAGCTTCTCGACGTGTACGCTCAGCTCACCCGTATTCGTGATAAAGAGAAAACCCTCGACACCGATGAAATCGCCGTGGTCGAGCAGCTGGAATACCTCCCAGCCAGATTGCGGGTTGCGAAGCGCGGAGTGCGGATTTCCTCCCGTGCCCTCCGTTTCTTCAGTGCTTTCGATGGTTTCACTTGTTGGCACCACGGAATCCACAGAAGACACGGACTCGCCTGAACCGTTTACCAATGCCCTAACATCATCGCGGCGAACATAGATCTGTATCCGCGATATTCCGTCGGACAAGTGCACGAATGCGGCCTTACCCATCAGCCGGGGAGGCGTCGCGAGGCGGCCTGCGATCCTAACGGTCCCAAGCTTCTTTAATTCGGTATTGGCCGCATCCTTCACGTCCGCCGACGGTCGTTCGCCGTCGCCCAGGCGCGGAATATGTTTCGTAATATCTGCAAAATTCACGAGCCGCGTTATCGTGTCCTCGTCACCGGTCACTCGACTACGTTCGAATTTGTTCGGGTATGCGTTGCCCACCAGCTCGCGAAGCCTTTCAAGATGCTCGCGCCTCGCTGTCGTTTGGTCGTTTTGCTCGATGATGTCGTCGAACTCAGGAATGGTCATAATTAAATAGAACAGGCTTTCCGGTCTGTTCGCGTGGACAGCTAGAAAGACTGTCCTACATTGTGGCACAATCGGACTTAACCGCAAGAGAACGCACGACCCACCCCTGACGCGTTTTCTGCGGCTATGTGTGTTTATGGAAGCGAAGCTTGATACGACTCCAGAGATCCAGCGCGTCATCGCCGAGATCGATCGCGGTGTCCGTGTGGTTTCCGTTGACGGTCTCACATCTGTCTCGTCTAAGGCTTATGTCCTGGCGCAGATACAAAAAGCCTCCGGCAAGCGTTTCGTCGTCGTGACTCACACGAACGAGGACCTCGAAGCGTGGAGCTGCGACCTGGAATTCTGGAACGCGCCCGCGTCGACCCTTCCATCTTTCGAAACCGACGTATATTCGGGTATCTCGCCCCATGCCGAAACGCAGGAGCGCCGTGCTCTTGCGCTCTGGCAGATGACGCGCGAGCAGCCCGGTTTTGTCGTGATCTCGGCCCGCTCCCTGATCACTCGTACGATCTCACGGGAAGAGATGTCGGGGTTGGGAGCGGTCATCAGGCGGGATGAAGATTTCGCACCCGAGGACCTTGTCGAGAAGCTGGTGTCGGCCGGTTATGTGCGTGAAGAGCCCATAAACAATATCGGTCAATTCTCGATCCGAGGCGGCATCGTGGATGTTTGGTCACCTGACGCGGACAATCCGGTGCGTATCGAATTCTTCGGCGATACAGTCGATTCGATCCGGGAGTTCGATCCGAACACGCAGCTTTCGACCGGCCAGCTTCTTGAGGCGGCGTTTGCCCCGATGCGTGAGTTCTATGCGACGCCGCAGGACATGAAGGACTGGGCTTTTTTCGCTGCCGACCGTTTTCCCGACGAACGATTCGCACGCAATTTGAAAGACCGCACCGACTTTGCAGAGGAAGGTGAGACATTCTCGGGCTGGGAGTTCTTGATCGCGTTGACGAAGCCGCCTACCGGGACGGTCTTCGATTACCTTGGCGACTCCGTTTTCGTGATCGACGAGCCGTCGCTCACCGAGCAGACGCTCGCGGCTTTCTACGATCAAACTCGAGAGCATTTCGAACAGACTATCGAAGCTGGTGATATAGCTCTTGAGCCCCGCGATTTGTTTCTGACACCCGACGAATTGCAAACAAAGTTGGAAAGCGGAAGACGTGTCGAGTTGCGGGCGCTGGGAAAAACGGCCGCAAAGACCGATGAAGAGTTTGCGCTGGGGACCGCATCAGCGATACAACGCGGGTCGGTACCGCCCGCGTCACCGGATGGTGCAGCGTCGCAGATAGAATCAACGTTATTCAAACCGACCTTTCGACCGCGCGCTGATGCGTCCGGTACCGAACCACGCGGCGATGGCGATACCGACTCGCGCCGCATCGGTAAGACGGACTTCGCCAAGCCCCTCTTTCTTTTCCCGACTGCCGAGAAGTCGTTTGATTTCCAAATCCTCTCGCGGTCAACGCGAAAGTTTCACGGCGATTTTCCTGCGTTCGCCGAACACCTGAGATCGACCTCGACGCAGCCGCTGCTCGCGATGGAAACACTCGGTCTCGCGGAACGCATTGAAGAGATACTGCGCGAATACGAACTACCGCTGCGGGCGGAATCGATCAAGGTCGGAAAGCTCTCGGGCGGTTTTGAAATTCCGTCAGCGAGGGTTCAGGTGCTCACTGAGAGCGACATTTTCGGCGAGGTACAGCACGGCGATGCCGCACCGAAAACACGAGTTCGACGAACTAAGAGCCGACTCGGAGCGTTCATTTCCGACTTTCGGGATCTCAAGTCCGGCGACTTCGTCGTACACGTGGATCACGGCATCGGGCAGTTTGATTCTCTTCAGACGATCGAAGCAGGCGGAATGTCGCGCGAGTTCATGTTGCTGATCTACGCCGACAACGCAAAGCTCTTCGTGCCGGTCGAGCGCATGGATTTGGTGTCCCGTTATTCGTCCGGCGAAGCAACAGCTCCGACGCTCGACCGGCTCGGCGGTCTCGGCTGGCAGAAGACAAAGGCGAAAGCGAAACGCGCGATGCGCGATATGGCCGACGAGCTTCTGCGACTTTATGCCGAACGAAAACTCGTGCAGGGTTACGCCTTTTCAGCAGACACGCCGTGGCAGCAGGAATTCGAGGACGCGTTCCCTTATGAGCTAACGGTTGATCAGGCAGCAGCGATCGAGGACGTTAAAGACGATATGGAAACGGCCCGCCCGATGGATCGTTTAATAATCGGTGATGTCGGTTACGGGAAAACTGAGGTTGCCATGCGTGCGGCATTCAAGGCCGTGATGGACGGCAAGCAGGTAGCCATTCTGTCACCAACGACCATCCTCGCATATCAGCATTACGAAACGTTCTGTAAACGCTTCGCGGCTTTTCCGGCGAAGATCGATCTGCTGTCGCGATTTCGCAGCACGAAGGAACAAAAGGCGGTTGTCGAGCAAACCGAAAAAGGCGATGTCGACGTGCTGATCGGAACCCACCGGGTGCTCTCGAACGATGTGAAGGTGCCGAAGTTGGGGCTCGTCGTCGTCGACGAAGAGCAGCGATTCGGCGTAGCGCATAAGGAAAAGCTGAAGCAGCTCAAGAAAAAGGTCGACGTGCTGACCCTTTCCGCCACACCGATCCCCCGCACGCTCAACATGTCACTGCTCGGAATGCGGGACATGTCGGTGATCGAAACTCCGCCGCGCGATCGCCTTGCGATCAATACCCAGGTCGTACAGTTTTCGGAAAGCGTCATACGATCGGCGGTCGAACTGGAGCTGGCGAGAAACGGCCAGATATTTTTCATTCACAACCGCGTCGAAACTATCGAATCCATTGCGGCCCTAATACAGAAGATCGTGCCTAATGCACGCATCGCGACCGGTCATGGAAAGATGAACGAAAAGGAAATGGAGCAGGTAATGCTCGATTTCATAGACTACAAATACGACATTCTCGTCGCGACGACGATCATCGAGAACGGAATCGACATTCCGCGGGCGAACACGATCATCATCAATCGGGCGGATAACTACGGACTCTCACAGCTTTACCAATTGCGCGGGCGTGTCGGACGCTCGAATCGAAGAGCATATGCTTATCTCCTGATCCCGAGCGAGCTGGAGTTGACGCCGATAGCTCGACGGAGATTGTCCGCGATCCGGGAATTCTCTGACCTCGGTGCCGGATTTCGGATCGCGGCGCTTGATCTGGAGCTTCGCGGAGCAGGCAACATCCTGGGCGGGCAACAGTCCGGACATCTGGACGCACTTGGATTCGATCTTTACACGAAGATGCTCGAGCGTACGATCGCCGAGATTCGCGGCGATGAGATAGCTGACGAAACTAGCGTGTCGATCAATCTGGGTGTCGACGTCTCGATCCCGCACGAGTATATTTCTGATGCCAGCCAGCGCCTGCGAACATACAAACGCATTTCGTCTGCGGAATCAGAAGAGACGCTAATGCATATCCATGCCGAGATAAAAGACCGGTACGGCCGGATCCCGG
>DASUSJ010000318.1:0-19208 GCA_036375155.1 Pyrinomonadaceae bacterium | reverse complement strand
AACATCTTCTTGAAAAAAAAGCGAGGCACGGGGCCTCGCTTTATATCGGTGACTAGTTGCAAGCTACCTGCCTTGACGATATGTCGTCCACTGAGCATCCATTCGCGCATCCTGACCGGCGGTGAATTTGAACATGCAGTAATCGTCGCTGTAGTCCATGAAGTTCTCGACCGGGTCGAGACCGGCGATATTGCGGCAGGAGTCGCGCCCGGCCGGGCATCCGTATGCGGGACTTTTCTCAGCGGGTGTGTCGCTAACCTGGTCGCCGCCCGTGCTTGCGTTTCTGGCGCACCCACCCTGGAAGGTGTGATAAAGACCCATCCAATGGCCAACCTCATGCGTCGCCGTGTCGCCTTCGTTGTACGGCGCGGCCGACCCGCCAGGAAGCGATGAATGCAGCAGAACCACACCATCGTATAAGGGCCGCCCAGAATAGCCCGACGGAAATGTCGCCCAGCCTAGCAACCCGCCGCCCGGATTGCAGGAGTAAATGTTCAAATCATCCGCCGAGCCCTGTCGAAGAGCATTCTTCATTTGAGTTTCGGTCGTACTGCTGCCGCAGTTGTTGAACCAGGTCGTATTCGTGGTCCGGGTTGTAGCCGCCAGGTTGAATGTCCAGTCCGTTCCGGCAAAGGCCGAATTAAGCACGCTTATCTGCTGGTTGATCATCGAGTCGGGCACGTCTCCATTGGATATGCCCGTTCCGCGACGAATTACATGAAAGTAAACGTTGATCGTACCGCCGGTGGCTTCGGCCGCACCGAGGCGGCCGAGTTCGGCTTTACGGTGAGCAAAATCACGCTCCATCTCACCCAGTTCTTCATCAGAGGGATGGACGGGGCAGTAGCGCTCACCCGAATCGAATTTCGGGTTGTTATCGTTGGACCGCTTATCGGCGATCTGAGCATCGCTCTTGAAAGTTATGGCAGACGCCGCTACGAGCAGGGCAAGACACAGGAATGGGATATTTTTCACTTCTTTTCCTCCAGATATTTAATGAAGACCGACGCATGTAAAGACGGATCAGTTCCACCATCTTGCGGGTTGAGTGCAGGAATTTTACGACAGACACGACGGGCCGGCAAGGCTTTTCTTCGGCCGCAGAGAGTTCTCGGTAACGTCCGTTACATTACAACGAGGGTAAATTCGGTGCCCGGGTTTGCAAAGCTAGTCCGCGTTTGAGTTTTTGGGCGCACCGGACGGACCCGGCGCATCTAACGAGTCTGGTTTGTGAGCACCTTGCTTAAAGGGTGTTGCCAAGTTAGATTAGGTATAGTATTTACGGTCGTTGCACGGCCTTATTTGAGAAGGAATTAAGATGGATTTTGCTACAAAAGAGATCTTCAAACGCTACGCCAGTATCGTGATAGGGCGGCCTATCTCACCTGTCTTTCTGAACATTCTGGTGACCAGCGTCTGCGACATGCGGTGTACACACTGCTTTTTTACGGAAGAGCTGGATGATCGGCCGCGCAAGAAGCTGCAAATGAAGGCGGACGAGATAGGCCGGATATCGGAAACGCTTGGCGGAAACCTTGGCGTACTTGTGCTTGCCGGCGGCGAGCCCTTTACGCGTAAAGATCTGCCGGAGATCGTCGGGTCGTTCTACGAGAACAACAAACTTGATTCGGTTTACCTGATGTCTAACGGGCAGATCCACCAGCGAATCTTCCCGGACGTGACGCGAATTCTCGAGGAGTGTCCGAAGCTGAACGTAACGATCGCACTGGGTATCGATGGGATGAAGGATGCTCATGAAAAGATCCGGCGAAAAGAGGGAAGCTGGGACAAGGCGATCCACACCGCGCGTACGTTGCAGCAGATGAAACGTGAACAGTTTCCGCAGCTCGATATACAGACCTGCACCTGCGTGATGCATTCGAATGAGGACACGATATTCGACTGGTACGACTTCCTGAAGTACGACCTTAAACCGGACAAAGTGAACATCAACTACATCCGTCCGCCTTCGGCTGATCCGACCGAGCTGAACTTCGATCACGAGCGTTACGCACGTCTGTCGCAGATGATCCTTGACGACACAAAGAACGCGGCTCTGAAGAACAACTACGGCGGCACATCCGGCTTCTTCAAAGCGGCAGTTGATATTTACATGCACGACCTCATCGCCCGGACCAAGGAAGAAAATAAGGCACAGCTGAAGTGCTACGCAGGAAGTGCGGGTGCGGTGATATATGACAATGGCGTGCTCTCGTCGTGTGAGAACAAAGCCGACGTTTTGAACCTTCGCGATTACGATTGGAATTTCCAGGCGGCGTGGAACACAGACCTGATGAAGGCGCGCCGGAAGGAAGCCGGAGCCGGTTGCTTCTGCACACACGAATCGAATTGCTATTACCCTTCGCTGCCTTTCAATCCGGGTCACCTCGTAAAGATCAAGAAGCTCGAAAAGCAAATGAAGAAAGCTTCGAAGGAAATGGGATTTGCAGCGGCGAGGGAAGTTGCGTTGAAAGCCTAGCTTTTCATCGATGCAGCCTAATACACCAAAAATCCTCATCATCTCGTCCGATACCGGTGGCGGTCACCGGTCGGCGGCACAGGCTTTGGCGGACGGACTTCAGAAATTCTGGCATGGCGAGTCGGTCGCGGTGCGGATAATAAAGGCCGTCGAAGAATCGCATCATATTACCGAAAAGCTCGTCGGGGTTTACAACTGGATACTTCGACACAAGCAGGGCTGGATGAAGTATCTCTACTGGGTCGTCAATAAGATCCGGCCGGAGACGCGAGATTTTTTTCAGAGGCAATGCATCGGATTCTGTCGCGGCATATTTGAGAAGTGGTGCCCGCACGTCGTCGTAAGCGTGCACCCGCTCACACAGCACATTTTCGGACGCATTCTTCGCGAGCTGAATCTCACGTCGCAGATCCCGCTCGTCACGGTCGTGACAGATCCCTGCTACGGGTTCTGGAAGGGCTGGGCGTGCGATGATGTGTCTCTTTATCTCGTTGCGAATGACGATGCGCGTCGACAACTGATCGACTACGGCGTTTCCGCCGAGAAGATCAAGATCTCTGGCCTGCCGCTCCATCCGAAGTTCCGCGAAGTGACCGAGACCGATGCTCAGGACGCACGCCGTGCATACGGGCTCGACCCGGATAAATTTACCGTGTTCGTGAACGCGGGCTGGATCGGCGGCGGAAACATACCGGCGATCTTTCGTGAACTTGTGCGCGGCGAACTCGATGTTCAGGCCATCTTTCTAGCGGGTAAGAACGAAGGTCTTCGGAAAGAGGCCGAAGAGATCGCTAAGACGGCGAAGTTTCCGGTCAAGGTTATCGGGTATTCTGACGAGATAGAGAAGCTGATGCACTCAGCGAACGTTATGGTTTCGAAGCTGGGTGGTCTAACCACGTTCGAGGCACTCGCCTGTCGGCTTCCCATCATCGGTGATGCGACCACTCCGCCAATGCCCCAGGAAGCCGGCACCGTCAGGTTAATTGCCCGACGGGGCGCCGGGATTATGCTTGAGAAGGCGTCGGATATCGTTCCCACGATCCAGTCGTTGGTGGGTGATTCGCGTCGATACCGGGAAATGAAAGCCGCGACCGCATCGCTCGCAACACCGGATTCAACCGAACATATAATTCGTGAGATAAGGGCATTGCTGCCATCCCGCGAGCTTAATCGCTCGGCGGCGTGAGGAAGCGATCAGCGTTCAGCTGTCAGCACTCAGCGTGCGGCTGCGATCAGCGTTCAGCTGTCGGCACTCAATATGCGGCAGCGTTCAGCTGTCAGCGCTCAGACTTCGACCCCATCTGGTCTTGGGTGATTCTACTAGACCTGCGGTCGCGTATGCCCGATGAGTGCCCGCGGTCGACCGCTAAATGCCGAATGCTCACCGCTGACCGCCGACCGCCGAATGCTGAATGTCTACTTGTCACCCTTTCCGCTTTTCATTACCCTTTACTATTAATAATTTAACTCTCGGAGCTTACATAAAACATTGAGTCTTTTACTTGAAGGAAAACGTGCGTTCGTTTCCGGCGGAACGCGCGGGATCGGGGCGGCGATCTGCGAGGTCTTTGCCCGCGAGGGAGCCGACGTCGCTTTCAACTATCATTCGCGAGATGATCTTGCGGAAGATATCAAGAGTAAGATCGAGGCGCATGGCCGGAAGGCATTGGCGTTCAAGGTCTCGGTCACGGACCGTTTCGGGATGAAGCACATTGCCCGCGAGATCCGGGAAGCGTGGGGTTCTATCAATGTGCTGGTGAATAATGCCGCTGTGAATAAGGCCGACAACTTCGCGACGACGACCGACAAAAGTTGGGACTGGGTTGTCGACACAAATGTCAACAGTCTCTTCGCCGTAACCAAACCGTTCTACAAACAGATGATCCGCGAGAAGGTCGGGTCGATCCTCAACATCACCTCCGTCGGTGCGATCCGCAGCCTGCCGACGTCTGTCCACTATGCTACGTCCAAAGCCGCGATGATCGGATTCACGAAATGCCTTTCACGCGAAGCCGCGAACTTCGGGATCAGCGTCAACGCTATCGCCGCCGGCATCTTCGACACTGACCTCGGAAACACCTTGCCCGAACGCCTCCTCCAAATGCACGACTTCTGGGTGTCGAAGGGCAGGCTTGGCCGTCCGGCCGAGCTCGCCGAGTACGCCGCGTTCATGTGCAGTGACCGGAACAGTTTCATGAATGGTGAGATCGTGATCGTCGACGGCGGAGCGGTCACGTGAGACCCTCGAACGTTTGCTGCAGTCATGATCGTAATGGCGATTGGGATCGATATACATCTCAGTATTGAAGATCGGGCCGGCAGGGCCGCCTGCCTACTAACCAAGTAATCGGCAAGGGAAAAGAGCTTGGAAATTCCACGCACTCGTTCTCTTGCCGATTTCCTTGTGGGAGAGATGAACAGCGTCCTGATGAAACGTTGCTCGGCATCAGAGCCACTGTACTCATCGAGTGTGGAGATGAGTATACGCGTAGTGTCGCGGCTGGTCTTTAAGATCGATTGTTTGTTCTAAAAACTTCTTAACGAGCAAATGCTCCGTGCCGCACCCTCGGCTTGCTACGACGACTCTCCCGAAGCGCGACGACCACGGTCCTGCCCCGCGTCACGACGATTTCAAGGCGGGATGAGAGCTTGGAGCAACCGAATTAGAATGTGCTTGGATCGTATGCGATGACCTCCCACGTATTGGGGGCAGCCGTGCAGGTGGTCAGGGCACCTGCTGGCCGTCGTGAGGCCGTGGGTGAGAAACGGCCCGAGAGTCTCGCGGATCGCGTTTGCAATTGCGCATCCCCGGCCGGATAACGGGTGGGCGATGCTAGCCAGTTCGCACACTCGCGTGCGCGGAATTTCAAATCTGTCTCTTCTATCAGGACATCAAGCGTGGGCGGACATTCCGCAGGACCCTTACCGGCGCCTATGGGTAAATATCACCGCTCGCTACGCGAGCGTGCGCCCCCGATTTTACTTGATGCCGATGGGCTATAGAACCCCTCGCTAGCGCCCGCCCGAGCTGCCCTGAGATCCATTTAAACTGGCCCGTCAGCCTCCACCGTCCAGAATTTTTCCTCATCCACTCCAAACACGATCAGCCAAAAGATCTTTGCCGCCGAGGCGACCAGGCCGAACAGCGCGGCGAACATAAAGACGCTATAGCCGAGCGGCGGGTAGAGAAATGCCAGCCATCCGAAAGCCGCGATCATTCCGAGCACGCCGAGCCAGCGCGGAAGGTATGTCGAGCGAAAAACCAGATAGCCGTCCAGCAGCGTCGAAAACCCAAAGAACGCGATCGCCGTCGCCGCCCCGTAGTCATTCACCTTGAGAAGCAACAAAGAGATCGATCGAAGCTGATCCGCATCCAACCCGCTCAGTGCGACGCCACCGTCGAGCACGTACAGCGGGGTGATATAGAACACGCGAGCGAACGTCTTGATCACGATTCCCGTGAATTCGAACAGGAGCATCAGCAAGGCAAGCGTGCGGTTTACGGGCTTCAGCAGACGGTAAATAAGCAGCCCGGCCACGACTTGGCACGCCATCTCGATGAGATAGATCGTGAACCCTATCTGAAACAGGGTTCTATTCGCAAGGATATTTTTTGCGGTCGCACCGGCATCACCGAAATCGATCAGGCGTTCACTTATAAAGCCTTGTGCGACGATGCCGCCCAGAATCGTAAGCAGGAAGAAGACGCCGGCAAGACGGGCCAGGAGTTGCGGGGATTCGGTTGTCATGCCAACCATAACGCCCGGCTGCTCGGGATGGTTCCGTGAATCAGTAAGACCGCGATTGTTGTCCGGAAGTCATAGGCTAGAGAGCGGACCGCTTCGCGCGATGATCAGATCGGTATAAAACTTAACTTCCCGGTACCGCCGCCGTGCAGCAATGCCAGACAACCGAGGGCGTAAAATCACTCGGAACAATCTTGTTCGCCTTCGACGTTAACGGTTGTGCCGGGAAGATTTCGAAAGTGCCGGCTCTTTTTTGGCTGGATCGAGATCTCGCGAGACTTTACATTTCCGTCAGCAGCGGTACGAGAGACTGTAAACTTAATGCACTTATCGCAAAGGTTTTCGAGCTTGAGGGTGTTCGCCTTGGAACCTTCGCTCAGACGCGCGCAAGCCGGTATGCGCATCACGGGACTGTCGCCCTCGTGTACGAGTATCTCCCACCGATGGCCGCGATTGTTCCGCTCGTGTTCTCGGCCGATAAGATAGGCCTCGTATCGGCTCGTGACCCAGTCGGTGAGCAGCCCATCGCCGTCGACACAAAATGTCTGAAAGAGCGGCGGCGTGACATTAACCGCTGGCGTGGCATATAGGATTGCCCCCGAGATCAAAACGACTGCGATCGCAAACGCCCTCATTCTTTTTCCCCCTTTTACTAAGTTTGATGGGGGAAGTATATATCAATCTCGCGCGAATAACTCATGCTTTTCACAGCACGGAGCGGGAGTAAAGAAAACGGACCTGATGTCCGATAGGTCAGATACGCTCAATTTCACCGATGTGACGAGCGGATATCGTCTTAGACGCGATGCGGTATGGTAGCGAGTCGTGAGCGAAGGGAACCTCGTTTCTGAGACCAAAAAAACGGAGCACCCGAGGTGCTATTTCGCATCTCGGGTGCTCGAATCATTCTTGTTCTTTCCTAACGTTCCGCCTTCGACTCCACGACTGGCTACTTCATCCCCAGGTGAGGAAGAGGTTGTGTGTAATCACTCTTTTTCGCCTTCGGAGCACGCTGAAATCTGGTTAGCCGATCAATCGCCACAAACCGCTGATCGCCGACTGCTGACACAACGCTGACCGCTGACAAAGACCGATTCAGCTAGTTGGTCCGCTTTGCTTTCCAATCTTTGATCGAGTCTTCGATCGAGACGATCGCTGATTGGTTGGGCGGGGTGGCGGCTTTGGCGAGTTGTAGGGCTTTCTCTCCGAGGGTGACTGCCTCGTCGAATCTTCCCATTTCAGCCAGCAGGCCCGCCTTAATGTTTAGGTTGCCGATCGTCTCGCGGGCTTTTATCGATTCGTCGATCCAACCGAGAGCTTCGTCGTAATTCGCTTTTATCTTCGAGCTGCGAACGTAGCTCGCACCTTGGTTCAGCGGGCGGAAATCGTCGGCCTTGCGGTTCTTGATCGCTTCGCGAATCGCGGCGAGGGACCTGCCATGGACATCGCCGATATCGATCGTGAAGGGAAGTGCGACCTTTTCCCAGCGGAGGCTGACGCGAGCGGTGTTCGCCGTTACATCGTCAAACTCGTATAGAAGGGTTTCCTGGGTTGGTATTGTTACGGGCTTCACCAACACACGGGCCGCGTCCTTTTTTTCGTCGTAGGTAAAGCTGCCCCACTTATCGTTGTCTTTGCTGAAGATCAATGTCCAGTCGGATTTACCCGGGATAACATGAAAACCATACTTTCCGGCCGGCAGCGGCCTGCCGTTGACGGTCACGTCGCGGCTGAATTCGATCGTCGTATTTTCATTTGCACCCGCACGCCAAACCTGTCCATAAGGCACGAGGCAGTCGTAGAGATTGTTTGCCAGCGGGATGACATCGGCCGTTTCGCAGCCGTAGATCTTTCGGCCTTTAACGTTTGGGCGGTGGTAAACGATCGTCACCTTTGCGTCGCCAATGCTCTGGGTTGTTTCGTTTCTCTGGCTCTCGCGCGGAAGAGTTAGCTGGGCAACGCTGACAGTCGTAAAAGTAAATAGAACGGCGGATACTATCAAAAAATATCGAATCATTTCTCCAACTTCTCCTTGGCTCTTTGAATAAATACCTTGATCATCTCGGTGACCTTTTTGGTCATCTCGCTGCTAATCAGACTTTCGCCAGCGAGTCCGGCGAGATAGTGAAGCTCGCGTGCGGACTTTCGTCGCAACTCAACCATCTGTGAAAAGTGAACAAGCGTGACGTTCTTTGCCTTTTCGAGAAACTCGGCAGAGAACCGCAGGAAGTTCTGAGTCTCGACGGCGACAGGGAACCACTCGATTCGCTCCTCGGTGTTCTCGCTCAGTTGGACGGCGAACTTCTGCATCATTTGTCCCACCAGCGGGATCTCGGCTTGGATCTTCCAGTGGGCGACGCCCTTCGCGTCGGTGTGTATGCCTGTGGTACCGGGCATAAGCTCGGCAAAGTTACTTATGTCCGAAAAAAATTCCCTTACTCGCTCTACGCTCGTCTGAACCTCGACGTTGTCGCTGTACCCTGCTTTTATTGTGAACATCCCTCTAGAACACCCCATTGAATAAGATTGAGTTAAAGAACGGTCGGGTTGTCGAACGAAAAAGCCCTCGATAAAAAGGTTCCTCGGCGAACAGGATCACATGACCGCTGCCGCGGGGCTCATCGATCACATATGCCGTACCTTTCAAAAGCTTTTCCGTATTGCCCTCCCAAACGAAACCCGATATTGTCAGCGGTTTCTTGGGGTTGGCATCGAAAACCAACGCATTCGAACCTTCCTTAGAATACCTGAAAAAATACCCACTCGCGAGAATTACCGGGATCTCGTCCGCATTGACGCCATAGGTGAGATACGTCGTTCGATCTACCGTCGCTCGCATGATCGAGCCGGGAAGCGCTTCAGGTACGCGGTTGTTGTTTGCAGACGGCGACGCTATCGGCGGCAAGGTCGGCGGAATGTTGTCCGCTTTGTCGGATCTCAATTCGACGGTGGGGTTCGGATCCCGCTCAGCGGCGGCGGATCGTGCAGACGGTGTCGGTGAGGGAGTCGGCGACGGGGACGGCGACGCCGAGGCTTCCTTCTTATCTTTCTCCTCGTCGTCTTCGCTCCCGACAAGCTTGGACGTCGTGAGTCCGACGTCTTTTAGTGCTGCAAAAACGGAAGCGCCGCGCGATGCGACGATAGTGCCGCCGCTCGACGCCCATTCCTTCAATGTATTCACGCCGCCAGTTCCGAAGTTCGCGAAGTAGCGGCTCACCGAGCCGTCCGGCATGATCAGCACGTTGTAGTTCTTAAGGCCGCCACTCCGAATAGCATTCACCGACATCGGGGTAAACGCGATCCCGTACTTGTCAAACGTCCACCAGATAGAACCATAAGATTCACCGTCGACGCCTTCATCGGCCACGATCGCTATCTTCGGCGCCTGGATCGCGACCACCGCTTCACCTCCGACACCGGTGTCCCCCTCGTCGGAAAACCCTGTGTTCGCCGCATGAACCCGGACGCCGAGATCGCTCGCTGCCTTCGCAACGGCGTCATGGACGGTGTCGGCATTCCGCGTGACACGAATGACGAACGTCCCAGCAGGCCAGTTTCTACCCGCCGCGTTCAGCGAGCGTGTCGTCACTGACACCCGAACGCCTTGCTGGGCGAGCCTGATCATCATCGCGGCGGTCGTATCGGTTTCATAGGGGATGATGTAGGCGATCTGAGCTCGGCCCGAAACGGAACCAGTCTTTTCGGCGCGAATCATTTCATCGGTCACGCGATTGCCGGTTACAGCGGTCGCATCTTCGGTCCAGTACGCATCGACGCCGAACGCCAGGGGCAGCGACCACGCCGTTAGATCGTAGAATCCGTAATCCTCCTTCGCCTGCCCTTTTCCGCGAAGCTGGTTGCGATTAAAACGGCGCATGTTGTCATCGACGAAGGCTTTATCCTGAGGCGTGTCTTGTTCGAGGATGGACTTGATCAGGATGCGCTGCGGCTGGTCGAGATCGACGACGTAAGAGCCCGCAGGGAACGTGCGCGTGATGCCACGTGAATCTTTCTCCATGTAAGTGTGAGCCGAAGTCGAGCGAAGCGGTGCCGTTGTCTGCGTGACCTCGATATTCGAAAGACGCAAAACCTCGATCAGCTCGGCTGCTTTTACTCGATCGCTGGCCGGTTCGATTACGACGCGCTTCATCTTCGAACCCGCGTGATCCTTCATCCCTTTTGCACGAAACTCGTAAAAGTCGCGAATCCGTTCCGCCTTGCGTGCCGCGGTCACTTCCAGCGTGGTCATCGATGCGACGTAGTGTTTCGCTATCGCGGAACGAAGCGTCGCGATCGTCCCGTCATCGCGCGTCCAGCGAAGTCCCTTGAATCCTCCGCCGTCCGTCTCGTATGTCATCCCAATCGCACCGTTCAGCGATGGATACATATCCCAGTATCCCGGATAGAACGCGTCAAAGACGTCACGAACGTAATAGTCCCATCTGTTCGCATCGAACGCAGCCGCGTTAGCGCGGCCGTATATGTCCATCCACTTGTTTGAAGCGGGCTGTGGCAGGTTCGGGTTGATCGGCAGTGCGACAGGAGGGAAGAAATACTGCGATGGTTGTCCATGATGGTCGACCGCAACTTGCGGGTTCCACTCCATGTAAGCTTTCTGCATGTTCCGAGTTTCCTTCTGCGTCATCGCGAGCGTGTCTCGGTTCAGGTTGAAACGATAATGTGAAAGCCTGCCGTAGATACTCCACGGTTCGCGATGTTCGATCGCGTTGCGATCGGGGTTACCGGTCGCCACCGAGTTGTACCAAGTTACAAAACGTTCGTGTCCATCCGGATTCTCTCCGGTGATCACAAGCACGACGGTGTCCTTCAGGATGTCGAGCGTTTTCGGTTCGTTCGACGCCGCGAGTTGGTATACCACCTGCATCATCGTTTCGAACGATGCCGATTCGTTTCCATGTATTGTGTAGGCCATCCACGCGATCGCCGGGTTCTGCTGTGCGATCGCAGCCGCCTCGCTCGCGGGAGTTATGCGGGGATCGACGAGGCGCGCGTTTTGAGCTTTGATCTCGTCGAGACGCGCCATGTTCTCGGGCGAAGAGATCGCGACCAGATGCATCATTCGGTGTTCGTTCGTCATGCCTATATCGAAAACCTTCACGCGATCCGGCGCGGCCTTCGCGATTTCGTCGATGACCTTCTCCATCTGAGCGTATGTCGTATGATGATCACCGACGTCGAATTTCAGTATGCTCTGCGGCCGGGGAACGTTCGGTCGGTAGTCGCCGCGAGCGTAGAAATCGAACTTCTCCTCGACCTGCGCGAAAAGCGGGCCGGCAAAGACAAAACAGACCAACAGCCTGATAACAAGATTCATTGATCTCATATACATGATTGGAATGATGCGGAATAGATCTTAGAAAATTCGGGTCGTCTAAAATACTAAACTTAAATGGATTTAACGCAAAAAGGGAGTAGAAGGTTCTGCGCGTGGAGCCGGTAGGAAGCTAAGGATCGAATTTGGCGATGTATCGGCGGCGTACTTTCCTTTGGACTGAATGATCAGCTAGATCGCAGTCGGTTCGTGTGATTCGGGTGAGTTCGCGGTTCATTTCGCTGTCGGGGTACTGGAATCACTAACTTACAAGAAATCACAAGACCAAGAGCCGACCCGGAATCCGGGAGTTGAAGAAATCCGGGCGATTTCTCGGTGCCTGGTGGTTGCGATTACAGCGCCCCCCGGGGATTCGACGAGGGCTCTGAAAGACATCGAACTCACGGGATGAATACGATACGGTATCGCCGAACAGATTCCGCTGGATTGGACACCCTCACAACCGAGAAATTCCGAGCTTTGGAATGAACCAGCCAATGTCGTATACTCGACACTACCCCGGGCCAGAGCACGCTATGGCAAAGAAAATTTTGGTAGTTGAAGACTTGGCGGATATCCGCAAAATGATGAAGATCATGGTCGAGCTTTACGGCTATGAGGTCATCGAGGCACGTGATGGCACGGAAGCTATCGAGCAGGTTCGCGCGCATAAGCCTTCACTCGTATTGATGGATCTAGCGATGCCTCTGATGAATGGGGCCGAGGCGGCGCGAGCAATAAAGAGCACCGAAAACTGTAAGAATATCCCGATCATTGCGGTTACAGCTTATCGCAACATGGACGAGGAAGCGCTTCAAGCAGGGTGCGAGCGGGTCATTCACAAACCGGTCGACTTCTTGAAGCTCAAAACTCTTCTCGCTGAACACGCGATTTAATCGTAACTGAGGTTCGAAAGTGAAAAGACCCGCGAAGTCCGAGATTTGCGGGTCTTTTCGCGCGTACATTTGTACGAAAACTTTACAGCCGAGATGGCATGGTGGTTGCAATCGCTCAGGTCGCTGCGGAGGGCTTAGGACAAGCGGATCCCGGCAGCAGCTTGGCCGGGATTCGTCCTCATCTTGGGGGAGCACCGCAGCCTTTCGATTTTTCGTATATCTCGCGACTAGCGGAAGGGAATGTACGATCGCACAAGCACCGGTTCACAGTTCCGGTGCTTTTTTTTACGTCGCCTTTCCGGCGCGGGCGTCGGTCAGACGTTTCGAAATGTGTCGCGCAAGATTCTCCGCGAGCGATCCCCACGAGGTCGTTTCGCCGGCCGCGACGACGGCCCCGGAACGGCGTTCGTAGATCCGGTAGACGTATCTGTGAGTGACCCACGAGCCAGAAACAAAGCCAATATCGACGAATAGATCGGCCTGCTCTTTGTAACGAAGTATCGTGAGATTCAACTTCTGAAAATCCTTACGCTTCATCAACTCTTTTTCGAGAGCCTGACGCGAAGGCTGGAGTGAAGATTTCCCGACGGCGATTGTCTTCGCAGCCGCTATCGCTTCTCGCGCATTTAGGATTGCCGGCGGCGCGAGTTCTGAGGGAGCCAGGTCAGCCAACTTCTCCTTTTCAGGTTCCGCGGGCAGAGCTTTTTCGTTCCGTTCCATCATCGCAGCGATCACGTCGTCACTTACCCCCGCCTTTTTTAGCTCGATCAACGCATCAACCGTAACTACAAATGCCGTCCGCGCGGACGTGATCTTTTTCACCATCAGATCAGTCGAGAGTCCGACACGGCTCATTTCGATAATGTTCTGGTTCGTGAGTGTCTCGCCCTGCGCAAGGACGGAAACGGACAGAAGAATTGTGAGAACAAAAATTCGAATCATATCTTTTCTGAGAAACGGGCGGTGAGAATCCGGCCGACGCAATCGAGGAGTATCTTAGCGACAAACCCGGATGAGCAGGTTGGGCGACGTCTCCTACTTATCGTCACCCAAGGCCTTGATCTGCACCGACGTTCGGGTTTCGAAAGTGGGCATAAAGACCTTTCGAACGCCCTTACCAACCTTCAGGACGGCGAAGTCGTCATCGGTTCGAATCGTTACCCAATGGCGGCGATGTTTGGTGAACCCGACGGGAATCGCGATCAGCAGCAGAGGCGGGAAGACGACTCCGGCAGCGCCGAGGCCGAGTCCGGTTTTCCATCGCGGATTCTTGGTGTAGGAATATTCAGCCGACTTGATCTTGTCATAGCTCCATTCCTTGAGCACCGCTCCGTTCGAACGCGAAAGTACCCGCATCGTGGTCTCGTCGAAGACGATCCGCACCGAGGTTTCGCGTAGGTTGTCACCGTTCGCCTGCATTAGCTCGATGTTCTCGAAGAATGTCGCGTCGTTTCGTACGAATGAAAGCACCGGCGACGTAAGCGAAATAAGCGTGAGGACCGCGATCAGATGTTTCATATTTTTATTTCGCTGAGTAGATCAGCGGACCTTTGTCCTTTCCCTTTGCGTGTTTGTGTCCCGCCCACATCCCGATCAGGCCGCCCGCGATAAAAGCGCCTGTCCCGGGCATTGCCTCGCTCTCCGGCTCCTGCACAGTGGACACCGCTACACCGGCTGCAAGCCCAAGCAGCATGCCGTAAAGAGCGCCTCGATTCATGATCTTTTTCCTGTCTCTCGAAACCGCGTAAAAGATCTTCTGCACGTTGTCCCTCGAAATGACGAAGGATCCGGTGTCCGAAGTTACGGCGACCGTATCGTCGGTCGCAGATTGAAGGTAGCCGATGACGCGATCACTCGCCTTTCTCTCAACGATCACGTCAGCTCCTCTCGGCAGTGCTTTCACGCTGGTCCAGCTCGTTGTCTGTGCAAACAGGTTTGTTGGTAAGGCGAGCGAAGCCACGACGATCAGCATCAGGGGCACGACGGATGATTTCAGCTTCATATCCATGAACCTCAAGTCGTTACAATATTCACAAAGCCGAATGTTGTTGTGCGGGATCGTGTGACAGTTTCGAGGCTGTCACACTTCGGTACCGAGGATCCGATCGAACGCGCCGCGTATATCGAGGCGGTGAAGCGTTAGTCGTTCAAGCAGTTCAGCCGATGACGTAAGGTCCATCAGCGAAGCGACCCGGTCGAGTGCTGGAACGTTGGCTAGCGGCAGGCGCGTCGTTCGTCCGACGGTAAGACGGAGGTAGTGATCGAGGGCCGATAAAAATCGATAGCCTTTTACCGCGGTTTCATATTCACGATCCGCTAGCGAGCCGCGATCGCGAAGGACCGCAAGCATATGCTCAGTTGAGCGGTCGTTCGAGTCGTCAGGAATGCCATCACGAAGCTGCAGGAATCGCATGGCAAAATAAACATCAAGCAGTCCGCCCGGCCCGTACTTTATGTCGACGTCATTACTGCGCCGTCCTCGCGCTTTTTGTTTCTCAAGAAGGGATCGCATTCTACGAGTCTCGGCCGCGAGCTCGGACGGGGCAACCGTCGATGCACGCTGATGAATGATCGTCCTGAGGTCTTTCTCCAAGGTGCGAGCTAAGTCAATATCCCCGGCGACGCCACGGATCTTTACGTATGCCAGCCATTCCCACATGTCGGCCGTCTCGCTCATGTAAGTCGTGAAGGCGGTGCGGGAGATCGTGCTCGTCCCGTTCTTGCCATACGGCCGCAGCCGAAGATCCACGCGGTAGATGCTTCCGTGGAGCGTCATGGCCGAAAGCGCGGTGACGAAGATCTCGGCGGCACGACTGAAGAATTCTGCCCGCGTCACATTGACCGGCATCGCCTGTTGTCCGTCGTCATAGACGAGAACCAGGTCGAGATCAGATTCATAATCGATCGCGCCGCCGCCCAGCTTTCCTAAGCCCATGACCGCCAGGCTCAGAACATCGATCTCCTTAGAGTACCTCGACCCAAGCTCGACGCGTGTAATGTCGATTGCGATGTCGATACTTGCCTCGGCCAACGCGGTTTGGGCGGTCTTTGCCTCTCTAATATCCAGTCCGTTGTTTAGCTCTTCATTTCTTATCTCGCGGATCAGCTCCGACCACCGGCGTCGAAACGCTCCGATACGGTGGCGAAAGTCCGATGCTTCGTTGACGACAGATTCAAGATCCTCGAAATATTCGTCGCGGGATCGGGGGAATAATCCCGACCTGTCTGTAGCGGCGGCGGCGGACTGTGAGTCAGTACCACCTCCATGAGTGGGTGATCGAAAACCAGGATTTTCGGACGTTGATCTCGAAACGGGCGCTCGACCACCGCCCGACGCAGGTGGTACGGATTCGAGGGCATCGTCCGATGCAGACTTCCGGGACTGAGGTGCGATATTGTCGATTTCTCCTCTTTCAACTGAGGAGTTCTGATCGAACACCCTTGCAAACACCCGGTGAACATTCGCGGTGTGCTTATCAAGTTCGGCGTCGAATGACGCAACATCCCCGCACCGCATCCTGCGAGCGAGAAGCGCGCGGCGATCGGGTTCAACCGGTATCGCATGGGTCTGTAAACCGTTCTCCATCTGGAGCAAGTGTTCGAGTCTCCGAAGAAATTCGTAGGCATTGAACAGCTCGGTCAGCTCGGCCTCGGTGATCAGCCTCCGGTCGGCGAGCCGCGTCAGCGAGATCAACGTGTGCGGCGCTCGGAGCCAACGGTCGGATCCGCCATATGCCAGCTGCAGCGCTTGAGCGATAAACTCGATCTCGCGGATGCCGCCCCGGCCGAGCTTCACATTGAATACGCCGTCTGACTTTTGCTCGAGGTCGATCCGCTGCTTTGACCGCCGAACATTATCCAGGGCCGTCGAAATTTCGAGACTGTCGCCCGCAGCAGGATTGAGTTTGGATCGAAGATCTTCCCCTTCGACAGGTGCGAAGCCGGACATGAACACAGAACTTTCAACTTGCTCGAAAAAGCTCTTGTAAACCTCGGGGTCGCCGGCGCTGGCACGCGAGCGGATCAGAACCTGACGTTCCCAATCGTGGGCTTCCGACGTATAGTACCGGACCGCATCAGAGACCGAGATCGCCAGCGGTCCGACACGACCGTGAGGCCGGAGTCGCATATCTACTCGATAGGCTGCACCCTCGCCAACCTGCTTTCCGACAACTTGAGTAACGGTCTCCCCGAGCTTCACGAAATACTCCCTGTTCGTGACCACGCCGCGTGTTCCGTGACCGGAGGTCTCACCCTCAGCGGAGTAGAGAAACAAAAGATCGATGTCTGAGGAATAATTCAGTTCGCGGGACCCGAGCTTCCCAAGGCTGACGATACAAAATCCGGCGGCCGTCTTTTTTCCTTTATCATCTACCATGAGCGGCGAACCAAAACGGTTGTCGATCTCCTGACGGGCCGAGCGCAGAGCAGTCTCCAAGACCGCATCGGCCAGATTTGAAATGTCCTCGGTGATCTCGGCCATTGTCGCAAGTCTTCGGACGTCACTCAGAAAGATCCGAAGGAGCTCACGTCGGCGAAAGCGGGCGAGTTGTGTGTGCAGATCGAGCTGCGAGTGAGTAAGTACGAAACGACCCAGAGCCTCCAGTAATTCATCTTTAGTTCTAACCGCCGGGGCTCGTCTCTTCCGGTTCAGCCACCAGAGGTAATCGGGATTTTGGAGAAGTGTTGTGGCAAGCAGCGGGCTGTATGACGCAAGCGTCAGTGCGTCGGAAAGGAGTCCATCGTTCTTTCTCAGCTTTGCCGCGTCACGAGGGTGCTGTTCGTCGAGTGACGCGAGAAACCGCCGTGCGGACTCGGCGTCTGGGAGATCGGATGTGAGATGTTCGAGGTCGGTCATCAAAAAGCGGCTGATTTCGCCTCTTTAGCCCAATCTAATGCGGGGCTAAAAGCCCCACCTTTTTTCTACCCGGTGAACACTAGCTGAGGTCAGCGCCAATCTAAAAAGCTAAAACTGGTGGCAACTCAAATTGGGAACGAGCTTAGTGGCAATTTAAGAGCTAAAGCTTGCGGCAATCCAAAAGGCTGAACCAGCCGCCACCACTAGGCCCGAAACCTCTTCGGATCGATACCGTAATTGCGAATCTTATAGGCCAGTATTCGCTCCGTCGAATCGAGTTGCCGCGCGGCCTTTGCGATATTACCCTTTGTCGATTTCAACGTGTCCTGGATCAACCCGCGTTCGAACCCTTCGACGGCCGACTTAAGTGTAAGTGCTGTAACCGTGCCCGAGACCTCGGCTGTCTGTAAAGTCGGCGGTAGATGATGACTGTGAATGACATTTGAATCGCACACCAGCACTGCCCGCTCAATCGCGTTTTCAAGCTCCCGTACATTCCCGGGGAAGTGATACGCCATCAGCATATCGATCGCGGGCGTCGAGATACGGCGGATCCGCTTGCCGTGCTCTTGCTCGTACTTCTCTAGAAAATGTTCGGCGAGTAAAAGTATGTCTGATTTTCGCTCGCGAAGCGGCGGCAGGAAGATCGTAAAAACATTTAGGCGATAATACAGGTCCTCTCGGAACTCGCCCTTAGATATCGCCTCTTCGAGATTTTTGTTTGTCGCTGTGATAAGCCGGATGTTGGTCTTGATCGTCTCGGTTCCGCCGAGCCGCTCGAACTCGCGCTCCTGGAGCACACGAAGGAGTTTGATCTGAGTCTGCAGCGGTAAGTCCCCGATCTCATCGAGGAATAGAGTGCCGCCTTCAGCCATTTCGAAGCGACCCTTCTTGAAACGATCCGCTCCGGTAAAGGCGCCCTTTTCATGACCGAATAGTTCGGCCTCGATAAGCGTGTCGGGCAGCGCGGCGCAGTTGATCTTCACAAGTGGCCGCTTTGATCGAAGACTGTTGTAGTGGATCGCATTCGCGATCATCTCTTTTCCGGTGCCGCTTTCGCCGCGAAGAAGCACGGTTGCGTTTGACCGGGCGACCTGGCTGACCTGGTCGTAAACCTGCTTCATCGGATTCGAGGTCCCGACGATGTGTGAGAAATCGTGCTTTTCCTTCAACTCCTGAAGCAAATGCGAATTCTCTTCGATCAGTTTCTGGCGCTCGCCGTGAACGGCACGCTCGATCCGCAACGACTGCGCGATCATCGAGGCCGCCAGTCCGAGAATCGACGTCGCGAGTCGCTCGTTTCTCTTGTCGGCCGTAATAGCAGCAAGCACACCGATGGTCTTTTCGCCCGGCGTCAGCGGAGACAGGATCAGGCGCGCGCGTTGCGGGTCATCCAACTCGATCGGGAGTTCTAACGGTCCGGCGAGAACCGAAAGACCCTCCCCGGCATCGAACGCTTTTCGAAAAGGTCCGCGATCGGCTTCTGGATCGAGTTTCCGAAATTCTCCAACGCTCAGGCCCGCGGCCGCCGATATCGAGAGTCTTGCATCCTCCTGTCCCGCGAGAATTAAATAGCAGCAGCGGAGTTCCAAAGCTGTCACGAGCGATTCAAGTGTGGCTTGGACATTTGCCCGACCGTCTTTTGACGCGGCAAGGGAAGCGTTGATCTCGGAAATTACGTGGAGCGGATCAAGGGACATTTTTGTCTGATTATCGAAGTGCGAGTTTAGCAGACAGCATCGTTTAGAGAGAAGCTTGGATAACGCAAGTCCGACAAAAATGCTAGAAAAGAGGTGTCCGAGCTTCGCTGGAGATTCTTTCCTTACTGTCTTTTTCGTGTGGTCATTGTGCTTCGTGCGTATTTTTTGGACGATTTCTGAAGAATGATCAAAACCTA
>DASUSJ010000317.1:0-2495 GCA_036375155.1 Pyrinomonadaceae bacterium | reverse complement strand
AGCGAATCTCTCAGGAAGTCTTTCATCTCGCCGCGGAACCATTTCGCGATCGGGACGCCGAAACCCATCTTCCGGCGATAAATCACGTCTCGCGGGACGAGCCGTGCGGCGACTTTCTTCAAGAGCGATTTCGTTTCGAATCGCTGCATTTTGAGATCCTCGGGCAAGCTCGCAGCAAACTCGATGACTTTATGATCGAGAAACGGCGACCGCGCCTCGAGCGAATTTGCCATCGACGCAATATCGACCTTCACCAGAAGGTCGTTTGGCAGATAGGTCATCTGATCGGTCAACATCGCGGCATCCAAAACGCCCGATCCGTTCGCCTTTGCGAACCATTCGTCGAGGATCAGTGACGCATCGCGACCAGCAGTCGCTCGCCGAAACTCTTCGGTGTAAATTTCGGATTTAGTTTCACTGTCAAACGTCGACATCCAGCGGGCGTACCGCTGCGTGCGGGGTAAATTTGCCGCACGGAGAAAACGTTTTGCGTCGCGCAGACGGCTGCGCTTCAGTTCCGATGTCGGCAGCAAACCGATGGGGCTTTCGATCAGAGCCCTTCGCATCACACGCGGAATCCGCCCATACAGCTCGGCGAGCAACATCGCGGAATATCGTTCGTACCCGGCGAAGCTTTCATCGCCTCCGTCGCCGTTCAGTGCGACGGTGACGTGTTTACGGGTCTCCCGCGATACGTAATAGGTCGGAATGGCCGACGAATCCGCGTATGGCTCGCCGTAGTGCTCGACGAGCGTCGGCAATACCTCGAGGGCGTTGGGCTTGACGACGAACTCGTTGTACTCGGCCCCGACATGTTCGGCGACACGACGTGCGTATTTCAGCTCGCTGAAATCCTGTTCTTCGAAGCCGATCGAGAATGTCTTTACCGGTCGTTCGCTTTCCTGTGCCATCAGCGCGACTACGATCGAAGAGTCAACGCCGCCCGATAAGAACGCACCTAGTGGAACTTCGGCGATCATCCGCAAACGCGTCGATTCGCGAACGATTCGTGTCGTCTCATTGATCGCTTCTTCTTCGGAGATCTTTATCTTCTTCGAGAAATCCGGACGCCAGTAGGATCGCGTCTCGATCCGGCCGTCCTTCCACCGGAGCCAGTGACCCGGTTCGAGCTTTCGAATCTGCTTGAATGCCGTCTTCGGCGCCGGGACGCAGAGGAACGACATGTAATCGTCAAGCGCCTCAGGGTCGACTTCGCGTGTAACGGACGGGTGCTGCAGGAGCGCCTGAAATTCCGAACCGAATATGAGATCGCCATTCGGTTGATGGGAATAGAGGAGAGGCTTCTTGCCGACGCGGTCGCGTGCGATGAAAAGCGAACGATCCTTCTCATCCCAAATCGCGAACGCGAACATTCCTCGCAGATGGCGGAGACACTCGGGCCCTTCCTCATCGTAGAGCTGAACGATCGCTTCGGTATCGGAGTTGGTATAAAAACGGTGACCGCGTGCGTCGAGGTCCTTCCGGATCTGCTGGTAGTTGTATATCTCGCCGTTGTAAACGATCCACTTCGACTTGTCCGCGTTGTGTATCGGCTGCTGCCCGCTTGCCAGATCGATTATCGACAGCCGGCGCATCGCGAGACCGACATTCTCTTTCAGGTAAAATCCGTCTTCGTCCGGACCCCGATGCAGTATCGAACAGTTCATCCGCTCGAGCAGCTCGCGCTCGACCGGACGATTTGAATTATTTACGACCCCAACAATTCCGCACACAATGCTTGTTCCCTAAATATTAGGCACGCCGCCTCGTAACCGTTCGTCAAATCTTCTCTGTTTGAGCAGCCGTTCCATTTTTCTATCTTCCCGTTTCTCCCTCCACAGCTCCCAGCCGACAGCGATAAAGATGAATAGGAAAACCTGGATCTGTGTTCGCTGTCGGTACGCCGTGCCAACATTACCCTGAAAGATCGAGTAAGCAAGCGTAAGCATCAGACTGAAAAACAAGATCGGAAACGCGTTTCGCAGGCGGTTCCGGACCGCATACCAAATGCCCGCGATCATCAAGGGTAGCATCCCCCACCAAGCCAGGACTTCCGGAAGCGTTATTGCCTGTCGAAGGGTCGTCACCTGCCAGGGAAACGGGGCAAGCATCAGGTAAGCAACTCCCGTAGGGATCGCGGAAATTGCGCCCTCTGCCGTCGATACATCGACTTCTTCATTGAACCCTGACTCCGCCCTCGAGAGATCACGTCGGCTACGTTGTACCTGGTCTAACCTTCCATATTTTTCGATATCTGCGGTCGCCGTCCTAAGCACACCAACGTAAGTTAGCCCGAGTCCAATCACTATTAACAAAGCGCTGCGCCTGAAAATCGATTGACGCGTTCCGGAAACTCCAATCAGAAAGCTGCCGGTCACTGCGAGCGCGACCATGTAAAAGATATAGAATCGCAGCGAAAGGATACCGAAGAGTGAAAGGATGAGGATCACCAGTGAAGCATAGCTGAACTTCTCCTGCAATCGCATCACCATCAG
>DASUSJ010000316.1:0-6102 GCA_036375155.1 Pyrinomonadaceae bacterium | reverse complement strand
AGCTGTTCGGAGGGAATATTTCGCCGCAGGTAGCCTGGCTGGTTCTACGCGGAATTAAAACGCTTGCGCTGCGAATGGAACGTCACAACACGAATGCGATGGCTCTTGCCGAGATGCTGTCATCCCATCCGAAGGTTGGCGGGGTCTATTATCCGGGACTCAGCACGCATACGAACCACGATATCGCGAAACGGCAGATGAGTGGTTTCGGCGGGGTGCTTGGGATCGACCTGAAGACGGCGGCCGCAGCGAAATCGTTTGTAAATAATGTCCAACTGTGTACTTTCGCTACGTCCCTTGGCGGCGTCGAAACGATCGTCCAGCCGGCGGCGCTGATGACACACGCGACCTTATCACCCGAAGAGAGGGCTGCCGCCGGAATTTCTGATGGATTGCTCAGGCTGTCGGTAGGCATCGAAGCCCTCACCGATCTGAAGTCCGACATTCGGCAGGCACTGGACAGGGCATGAGTCGAACACATTACGTTATGCGTATGTATCCCCCCCGGTTCTTGACATATTTGGATATGCAAATGTGAGCAAAAATAAAAGGGGCGGTATATTCCGCCCCCTTTAATCTCCTTTTTAGTGGAGTCTATATGTCGGTCCGTTCACCTTTAGATTTGCTCATTTGGGTCGCTGCCTGTGTCTGCGGCAGAGGAGCCCCGACCGCGTCGGACTTGACGAGGGGAGTTTCCTCGGTGGAATCCTGAGAAGAGTCGCTGACGATCATCTTGCCCGACTGCTTCCTGAAGGTCAGCATGTTGCGATCGCTATCAAACCCGATCGTTACAAAATCGCCTGTCTCCACTTGCTGGGTTGCGACCAGGTTAGACAACGGATAAACCAGAAAGCGCTCGATCGACCGCTTAAGATGCCGTGCACCGTATTTGAGGTCAATGCCTTCTCCCAGCAAAAACTCTTTCGCTTCATCCGTGCATTCAAAGATAAACTTCGTACCGGCCGACTCGGTTATACGATCCTGAACTGCTGTCAACTCAATATCGAGGATCTGTCGAAGGTGATGTTCTTTCAAGCTGCGGAACACTACCACCTTGTCGATGCGGTTCATGAACTCCGGCGAGAACTTTCGCTTCGCCGCTTCGAGGGCCGTCCGATAGATCTTGGTATCGATCTCGGTGTCTTCTTGCGGCTTCCCAGACTTCGTCGGCGCGAATCCGATGCCACCCGAAATCATGTCTGACATCTCACGGGCGCCGAGGTTCGAGGTCATGATGACCACAGTTCGTGAAAAGTCCACTCGACGGTTATCACCCAGTGTCAGGGTTGCCTTATCGAGGATTCCGAGAAGCAATTGCCAAAGCGAATCGGATGCTTTCTCGATCTCGTCGAAAAGAACGAACGTCAGCTTCGTGTCATCAGTGTGGGCTTTATCTAAATTTTCCTGCGTCAACATCGGAGACGTTTCACGGTGTCCGAGATAACCGGGAGGCGATCCGATAAGTTTCGCGATCTCGTGCGAGTGCTGAAACTCTGCACAGTCGATTTTGACCACCGAATGAGGTTCACCGAAAAGCACCTCAGCGGCCGCTTCAACCACACGCGTTTTACCAGAACCGGTAGGTCCAAGAAAAAGCATCGTCCCGATCGGGCGCGAGGGATTGTTCATCCCTGCCAGATAGATCTGAAAAAGCCCACTGACACGCCGAACGGCGCGCTCCTGTCCGACAATCAGGGCTGATAACTTCTCCTCGAACTCTTTGGCCCGGGGACTTTTTCGCTCGGGGTCAAGCAGTATGCCTGCATCCGAGACGTCTTTCCTCTTGGCCGTTTCGTTTTTCATCTCGTTCTCCTCGTCTAACTATTCCGACCCCTCGGTCGGACATTCCCGTAGACGCAATTTTAAGACCAGATTGCCGAAATGCTCATACAGCAATCCGTCATGGTAATGATGATTTCAAAATATTGGACGTTGGCTGGACTAAAGATTCAGGGTTGAGTTGTCCAGGGTTTAAGGTGAACCGGCCCGAGCCGACCGATCTGACGTAAGTTATCGCACAAAAGATTGAATAGTTCAAGGAAAAAATGGATGCGCAAATTTATGCGCGCAAGCGCGTGTCTACGCCACATCGTTAGTCAATTCACCCAAAACGTCTATGCCAGCGCGCAGGAACTGCGGCGTCATACGAAACGGTTCATCGACAAACGAAATCGAGGTCAGTCGTAATACTCGAGTCCGAGGTGAGTGATCAGATCTTCGCCGCGCAAATGTCGCAACGTATTTTTCAACTTCATCAGTTGAATGAATATGTCGTGTTCGGGATACAGACCGGGCGCAGTTTGCGGTGACTTGAAATAGAAAGACAGCCATTCCTGTACGCCCTTCATTCCGGTGCGTTGCGCGAGGTCAAGGAAGAGCGCCAGATCGAGACAAAGTGGTGCAGCAAGGATCGAGTCGCGACATAGAAAGTCGATCTTGATCTGCATTGGATACCCCAACCATCCGAAGATATCGATGTTGTCCCAGCCTTCTTTGTTATCGCCACGCGGCGGATAGTAGTTGATACGAACAACGTGTGAGAAACCCTTGTAGAGCTCAGGGTAAACTTCGGGCTGTAAGATGTGCTCGAGTACGGATAACTTCGATTCCTCTTTTGTCCTAAAGTTTTCCGGATCATCCAGTACTTCGCCGTCACGATTTCCGAGAATGTTTGTCGAATACCAGCCGTGCAGCCCGAGCATTCGCGACTTCAAACCCGGTGCAAGGATCGTCTTCATGAACGTCTGTCCAGTTTTGAAATCCTTTCCACAGATCGGTACGCGCATCCGATCAGCCAACGCAGTCAATGCGGGAATGTCGACGGTCAAATTCGGAGCGCCATTCGCAAAGGGCACACCGGATTTCAGCGCGGCGTATGCATAGATCATCGAAGGGGCGATAGTTGGGTCGCTGTCGTAAAGCGCCTGCTCGAAAGCTCCCAGCGATCCGTGGGCCTCCGACTCTTCGAGAAAGATCTCGGTCGACGCCGCCCAGACCATCACCAGACGGTCGCATCCATTCTCAGACTTGAACCGCGCGATGTCGTCGATCAACTTTTCGGCAAGCTCCATCTTGTTCTTCCCTGACTTAACGTTCTCGCCATGAAGACGCTTAACGTAGTTCTGCTCGAAGACTGCTGGCATCGGCTTGAGTGAAGCAAGTTGTTCGGAGACTTGATTGAGCAGGTCCTTTTCTAGGACACCGGCTTTCATCGCGGCGTCAAAGGCATTGTCGGGAAAAATGTCCCACGCGGCAAAAACGATGTCATCTAACGAGGCGAGCGGGACAAAGTCCTTTATCTTCGGAACGCGGCCTTCCGTCCGCTTTCCGAGACGGATGGTGCCCATTTGCGTCAGGCTTCCCACGGGCTGAGCGAGACCGCGCTTGATAGCTTCGACACCCGCAACAAATGTCGTGCTTACCGCCCCAAGACCGACCAGCAACACACCCAATTTTCCTTGCGCAGGCGCAATACTCACACCTTTTTCAGGCATTATTCCCTCCGAGAAAACGTATGGAAAAATGATAACGGCGGCTATATCTTAAGGCAAATCATCGTTTGGGATGCGTTTTAAGTGAATCGCGCGTGTAGCAACCGAACGTGAACCCAGCGGGTGATTTCGGCTATTCCGCTTTTGAGACCCAAATGCCGGGTGATAAACTCTTTGCGTTTTTGTTCTCACTGTCTGTGTTCCTAAACTCTGATACCCGCTAACAAAAGCGAAGATTTTGCTCAATGCAACGCATAAAGCTCACAACGATTCTGTGCTTTGTCCTCTCTGTCACATGCTTTTATTTTTACCGCCCGTTCGCCGTCGCAACTGGTCAGCAAGGAGCTGAACCGTTGCCGGCCCCGACCGGCTTTTCCGCTTCTGACGGGGATTATGCGACAAAGGTCGGATTGCATTGGCAGCCGGTTCGCGGTGCAACTACGTATCGAATCTTTCGAAATACGTCGAACGATACGTCGACGGCCATCGACGTAGGCACGACGGCTCGAAACTATTTTTTTGATCCTAGTGCCCAGGCCGGACAGTCTTATTTTTATTGGGTGCGTGCGGAGAACTCAGCCACCAATAGCGGAGTCAGCAATTCAGATCAAGGTATTCGCGCCGTTGGTGACAACGCGCCCGGCCCTCCCTTTCCTCCTCTCCAGCCGCCGATCATCCCGTTAGGCAATCAGGTGACGGCCGCGAAAGCGTATCTGGGCAAGACGCTCTTCTGGGATGAACAACTTTCGTCGACAAAGACCGTCTCGTGCGGCACATGCCATCGTCCGGCGAAGGGGGGTTCTGACCCGCGAACATCCGCTGCGACCCGTAATCCAGGATTCGACGGGGCGTTCGCGACAGCCGATGACATTTTCGGATCACCCGGCGTGCCGGTTAACTACGTTGACGGGAACTATGGTTGGTCGACATTGTTTGGAATGAACTTGCAGGTAACTGGTCGCAAAGCTCCGTCGTATCTCAACGCAGGATATTCCGATCTTGGACTCTTTTGGGACGGACGCGCGACCGACGTGTTTCGCGATCCGATCACCAACGCGATCGTCCTAGGAAGCGGCGCGTCGCTCGAGAGCCAGGCGGCTGGCCCACCGATCTCAGCGGCCGAGATGGGACATAGCGGACGCGATTGGACGCAGGTCGCGGGGCGTGTTTCGGCTTCGAAGCCGCTGGCTTTAGCGCATGACATTCCAGCGGGATTGAATTCGTGGATCGACGGCCGGACCTACGCAGAGCTGTTTCAAGAAGCTTTTGGCACGCCCGAGATCACGCCGGCACGCATAGCGATGGCCATCGGTACTCACGAGCGAACACTGTTTTCCGATCGCACACCGCTTGATCGTTACTCAGCCGGCATCGGTACTTTAACGGTGCAGGAAGAGGACGGTCGTGATCTGTTCCTGGCATTCAATTGCACGTTCTGCCACGGCGGGGCATTGCTTTCCGATCAGGCTTTTCACAACATTGGCGTACGACCCCAAAATGAAGATCGAGGCCGCGGTGTGATCACCGGGAACGTTGGTGATGATGCAAAATTCAAGACGCCTAATCTTCGGAACCTTGAGCTTCGCGGTCCTTTCATGCACAACGGGCGTTTCGCGACGGTCGAAGATGTGGTCGATTTCTATAATCGCGGCGGAGATTTTGACGCCCCGAATAAAGATATACGCATCCAGCCTTTGAACATGAATGATGTGCAGAAGGCAGCGCTCGCAGCTTTTCTTAAGAGACCGCTGACTGACGAGCGTGTAAAGCTCGAGCTGCCGCCATTCGACCGACCGAAGCTTTACACGGAATCCGATCATGTACCTATCATTTCAGGAACCGGTCGCGCCGGGTCCGGTGCTTTCGTGCCGAATGCGATCGCCATCGAACCTCCACTGGTGGGAAACCCGAGCTTCACGGTTGGTGTTTCAAACGCCTTGGGCGCCGCATCGGCAGTTCTCGTGATCCACACTGCTGACCCGGGGGTCGGAACAATCATTCCGGCTTCCGGTTCGTTTGCGCGTGTGAACGTGAATCTCGCCGGCACTGGTGCAGGGTCGGGTTATGGTTCGGCCAATCTTTCGATACCGAACGATCCCGCACTGATCGGACAAACGTTTTACGGACGCTGGTACGTCACCGACGGAAGCGCGCAGAACGGATTCTCTGTTTCTCGACTGTTTCAATTTACCGTCTTTGGCGACGCCGGATCCGTCAACGATACGTCGTTCGACTTTGACGGAGATGGTAAGACTGATATCGGCATCTTTCGTCCATCGGTCGGTGAGTGGTGGTACCAACGAAGCAGCGACGGTGTGGTCCCCGCTTTCCAATTTGGGGCCGGCACCGATCGGATCGTCCCAGCCGATTACACCGGCGACGGGAAAACAGATATTGCTTTCTGGCGACCGTCGACCGGCGAGTGGTACATCCTTAGAAGCGAGGACACTTCCTTCTACTCCGCGCCGTTCGGGACGAATGGCGATGTTCCCGCACCCGCAGATTACGACAACGACGGTATGGCTGACACCGCTGTTTTTCGTCCTTCGTCAGCAACGTGGTTCATTCAACGATCGGGCGACAACGGAACGACGATCCAGCAGTTCGGTGC
>DASUSJ010000315.1:0-5773 GCA_036375155.1 Pyrinomonadaceae bacterium | reverse complement strand
CATTACATAGTCTATCGGGACACAGCGACGGGGTACAACGTGTACGACCCGGGGCTGAAGATGCGCGTCGCGGACAAGAAGGACGAGGTTTGCAGATTTCTCTGGCAGCATCTGGGTGTCGATCCGGGGACGGATCTCGATTCGCTGTTTCGCCGGGCGATTGGCGTCCCCCAAGGTACATTTACGGCCATATTTCTCGATACGCCGGCGGAGCGGAAGAAGGCTTTCGACAAGCTTCTCAAGGTCGAAGAATACCGGCGCGGTGCCGAAGAGCTGTTAAAGACCGCTCGATTCATCGATCAGCAAGCTGCCGAGGTTCGGGAGAAGATCGCCCGTTATGAAGGCGAGATCGCGAGGATCGATGACGTCGAGGCAGAGCACAAGTTATTTGCCGTTCGCGTGACCGAACTAACGGCGGAGCTCGATCGCGTTGCTGCCGAAGTGGTTGAAAAACAGGCCTCGGTCGAAACCCTCGACAAGGCCGAACTGGTCTTGCTTAGCGCACGAGCGACGCTCGATAAATTTCAGACTGAGCAGATGCAGCTTGCCGTCGCGCTCAGCCAGAAGGAAAATCAGGCTGCACAGGGGCGGGAAGCGGCCGTTAAAACAGCCGAAGTAAAAGCGGACTCCGAAAAGCATACTGCCGCGGTATTACAACTTCACGAGCTTGAACGTGAGCGGGTCGAACGAGAGAAGCTGCGCGACAACCTTTCAAAGGTCGAGACCGCCCTGGCCGCCGTGAGAGCCGATCAAAGATATTCTCAGGAGGCACTCGAGCGTGCCCTCAGAGCTCACGCGGAAATGAACGGGCTTCGGCCGGCTGTCTCGGAGCAGGGAAGGCTTGAGACCGAACTTTCGCGGATGCGCGATTTGGCGGCTCAGGCGAAGGCACTCGGCAATCAAATAACCGCACTTGATGAGAAGATAGGCCGGCTCCGCGAGAGTTTCCGGTTGAATAAGAACCAGATCGCTAACGCGCTCGAGAAAACCGCGGGTGCCGACGGCCGGGAAACGCTCGAGAAACGCGATGAAGAGATCGTCCGCGAGCTTGCATCGCTGCATGCGGCTCTTGAGCGAGACGAGCGCTTTCAACGCGAGATACAAAACGGGCTGTGCCCGATCCTCTCGCAGAAATGTCTGAATCTTAAAGAAGGTGAGTCTTTGGAAAGCTTCGTAACGAGCCAGTTCACGGAACTGCGGACGAGGATCGCCGTGCTCGAAACGGAGCACGGACAGGTTGGGGTAGCTCTTCGCACCTCGCGGGAATCCGAGAAGTTTCTCGCCCAGCTAGCCACTCTGCAGGCACGTGAGAAAGAGATCGCCGACGAGGGCAAACTCCTTCGCGACGAAAAAGATGCGCTGCAGTCGCAGCTCGACGCATTACCGAAGATCGAAGACGATCTGGCGAGAACCGAAACCGCGCTCAAGGAACTTAATAACCCGAAAGGTCGCATGGAACTGCTTGAGGCCGAGACACGGATCGAGGGCGAGCTTAGGCAAAAGCTCTCGAACATCGAGAGCAACGTCGAGCGGCTCGAAAGCGATCGCCGGATCCTTGTTGAGCAGCTAGATCTGTACAAGGATCTCGATGCCAGATGGACCGAATCCGCCGCCGTGAGGGACGCGACGGCGAACGCTAACCGAATATATCTTGCCAACGAAGCGCTTGCGAATCGCGTTGATGAATACGAGCAGCAGCTCGCGGTCGCAAAGAAGGATCTGGAAGCCGTACAAAGTTCTGTCGCTGAGGCGAAGGAGACCTTCGAGCAGGCTGAACAGACTTACGATCGCCGGCGACATCGCACCGAACGGGAAATGCTCGTCGATCTACAAAAAAGACAGGCAGAGCTGTCGGCAACACTTGATTCGGCGCGTCGGCGGGAGGCTGAATTGGCCGCTGAGCTACGCCGCCTGGATGAGGTGCGGAAGTCGATCCAGGCCGAGTTCAAAGAGAAAGAGCGGTTGGAAAAGATGTCCGAACTTACGACTTTCATCCGCGACACGCTGAAAGAAGCCGCGCCGCTGGTCGCTCGCAATTACGTGTATCACGTTTCCGCTGAGGCAAATGTTATGTTTCGCGAGATCACCGGAAACGCCGAGCATACTTTGAAGTGGGCGGAGGATTACGGCATCTCCCTTGAGGAAGGAGGCTACGAAAGACCGTTCCAGAGTCTCTCCGGCGGCGAACAAATGGCCGCCGCGTTGTCGGTTCGGCTCGCGCTTCTAAAGCAGCTGACCGACCTTCGAATCGCGTTCTTTGACGAGCCGACGTCGAATCTCGATCTCGAACGCCGCGAGAACCTCGCGATGCAGATCAGCCAGATCAAGCATTTTGAGCAGTTGTTTGTGATCTCGCACGACGATACGTTCGAGGGATACGTTGATAATGTGGTGACCGTGGCGAAGGATGAACCGGGCCAGGGCGAAGCGATGGGTGCACAGGCTTCATTACTGGGTTGAGGCCAATGGCTCTTACACGTGGCATGCTCGCGAAGCGAGCGGCAACATAAAGCCCCGGGCGTAAGCCCGGGGTTAGGTTTGAGAGATGATTTAGCCGTCGCAGACGGCGACAGCGCCGTCTGTTGCTCGTAGTCGCGAGATCTATAATCGGGCGCCGTTAACAGGGGCTTACGCCGAGGGCCGTATCTTTCGCCGTCTACGACCTCATTTGAGCGGGAGCAATTACAAGCCGGCACAAATGAGCAGTCTTTACAACAGGCGCTTCAAGATCGGGGCAAGCTTATGGATTGTCGGTTTCGTGATCGGCAACGTTGCATCCTATATCCGCGCCTCGCGTCGAGCTGAGAGGGTCACTATTAGTACCGCCCCATATTCATTTCCTTCGTGGGGATTTCCGTTCCATTGGGACGGTGGTCTGTGGTCGATATTCAATGTAGCTCTGATGTTGATAGGGGCACTCTTTTTTGGACTATTGTTCAGGTGGATCACGGAAAGCGTTAAATGAAACAAGTCACCATCGTTTGCGACGGATCGAGCCTCGGCAATGGCCGGGGGCAGACACGTGCTGCAGCCGTTGCCGTGCTCGGGTTCAAGGGATTCTGGCGGGCGGTGGGCGAATATCTTGGGAATGCCACCAACCAGCAAGCCGAAATCGCCGCGGCGACGCTTGGGTTGTCACAACTTAAAGAACGGTGTCGTGTGAACTTGCTGAGTGATTCGCGCTATGTAGTTGAAACGATGACCGGCAACTTTCGCAAAAAAACCAATCACGAATGGTGGGCGAAACTCGATAAAGCCGCATCCAAGCACGAGGTCGAATGGAACTGGATAAAGGGACACGCGGGCCACGAGATCCAGGAAGTAGCGGATAAGGCGGCGCGAAAGATCGCGGCGAAAGGCGAGGTGGACGCAGAAATGCTTGACGAGCTGGTGGCCGAGCTGGGTGTAATAGAGCTTTAACCGCCGGGACGCAGAGACGCCGAGGAAGAAAAAGAAACACAGTCGATGAGCTATATCGGATTCGCCACAGTATTCAAAGGTATTCCTCTGCGCCTCTGCGTCCTGGCCGTGGTCTATCTGGTTTCTGCCTCGGCGACGAGCGCTCAGCTCATCGGGGGTCAGGGCTGGATCTGGCAGAACCCGCTGCCGCAGGGTAATCCGCTCAACGCCATCCATTTTGCGAAAGACAAGCAATCCGGATTTGCGGTGGGCACAGACAATACGGTGCTTAGAACCCAGGACGGCGGATTCACATGGCAGCGACAGGCGCTTCCGATCGATCTGAGCCTCTCTTCGGTTTTTGTAAAAGATAAAAAGAACGCCGTTATAGTCGGTGCACGGGGTGGCGTTTTCACCACCGACAATGGCGGGCACGATTGGCGCCCCGTGAAGATCGAGGCAAAAGATCACCTGTATGCGGTCACCTTCGTCGGCGACACGGGCTGGGCGACCGGAACCTATGGACGGATCCTGAAGACCACGGACGGAGGCGTGAGCTGGATCGCACAGTCGGCCGGGACTGATGAACATCTGGTGAAGGTCGCTGCCCTCGATTCGCAGACCGTTGTGACGGGCGGTGTGAACGGCAGCGTTCTCGTGACCCGCGACGGCGGAGCGACATGGGCGATCTCACGCCCGTGCGCGACATCCCGAATTACGGGGATCGCTTTTCTTTCGGCTGAATCTATATTTGCCATCGGTCACGGCGGGTGTGCGGCGCGTTCGGATAATACCGGCGAAACGTGGACGAGAGTGAACACGTACAGCCGCAGCGACTTTCTCTGCGTGTCATTCTCTGATGCAAAGAACGGATCGATGGCTGACGCGAACGGCCTCGTGTGGCTGACAGCGGACGGCGGGGTCACATGGCTTCCGTTCAATGTCAGAACCAATCCGCGACTCGCGTCGATCTACTTGGCCGACAATTTCACCGGCTGGGCAGTCGGGGAGAACGGCTTGATCGTCCGGTCGGACGATGGCGGCTATAGTTGGCAGCGGCTATCCGAAGGCGCCCGTGAAGATGTCGCAGACATAACGTTTTTCAATGAAGAGCTGGGCGTAGCGGCGGGTTCGAACGGAAAGATCTGGATAACTAACGATTCGGGACGACAGTGGGTCCCCGTGTTTTCCGACACGACCGCGAACCTCAACGCCATGCACTTTTTTGGGAGCGAAAAAGGTTGGATAGTTGGTGACAAAGGAGCCGTTTTGCGAACCATCAATGGTGGGGCAAGCTGGGGCAAAGGAATTTCCAATGTAACCGAAGATCTGCTCGGAGTTCATTTCATCGGCGAGAAACTTGGTTTCGCCGTCGGTGCAAACGGGATGATCCTGCGTACGACCACGGCCGGAGCATATTGGGATGTTGTCGACGCGAGCACGCGCGCGTGGCTCGAGGACATCAAGTTCGTCAACGACAAGCAGGGAATCATCGCCGGTGATAAAGGGACCATCCTTGTGACCCTCGACGGCGGCGCGACATGGTCGCGTGTCAAGACGAACGCGCGAGAGAATCTTTATTCGGTCGGGTTTTATGACGAGAGGATCGGCTACGCAGTCGGTGCAAACGGCATCATCCTTAAGACGATGGACGGCGGACTGTCGTGGATAGATAACGAGTCACCGCTCCGTGCGAACCTTTATTCGGTCATGGCCCTCGGACGGGAAACCGCGATCGCCGTCGGTGAACAGGGAATCGTCCTTGTCACCGAGGACGGCGGAAAAACGTGGCTGAATCAGCCGAGCATCACCGGAAAAGTTCTTCAGACGATCGCCTTTCAGGGTGGGACCGACATGTGGGTGGGGGGCCGCGGCGGAACGATTCTCAAACGCGTCGCGCCCCTGTCGCCCGGGGCGATCGGGGGACCAAAAGTCCCGCCCGTTCTCCGGCCGGCAATAAAAACCCGACCGAAACCTCGTACGCCAATGATCACCGTCACTGATGACGGTGACATTCCGATCGCGACGCCGCCGAAGAAAGATAATTAGTTTTGCGTCCCGCCTTCAGGCGGCGTCTCTTCGTGCTCGTTTCGTGTATTTCCTATGTTCGTGGTTATCGGGGTGGACGAATAACCACGAACCACACCAAATATAGGAAACGTACACGAACAAGAAATTGAAGAAGGATAGCGGAGATCGCGGCTCCCCCTTAATACTTCTTCACGAGGACACTGATCCACTCGCCGGCCGTCCTGATCTCCGGATCTTGAAGCCCGCATTCTGACAGAGCGTCGACGATAGCACTCTGTTGCTCAGCAAGGATTCCCGACATCACAAGCGTCTTTCGTGCTTTTTCGATCAACAGAGGCAAGTG
>DASUSJ010000314.1:0-17412 GCA_036375155.1 Pyrinomonadaceae bacterium | reverse complement strand
CCCCGGTTCATCGGCCTACTTTCTCGAAGGGGCAATCACTTATTCTAACGAGGCCAAGATCCGAACGCTTGACGTTCCCGAGGAAATTCTTGAGGAACATGGGGCTGTGAGTTCGGAGACGGCCGAAGCGATGGCCGAAGGGATGCGCGAGCGAGCCGGATCCGATTACGCGATCTCAATAACCGGGATCGCGGGGCCCGGTGGCGGGAGTAACGAGAAGCCGGTGGGAACCGTCTTTATAGGTTACGCGGACGGCACTCGGACAAAGTCGATGAAGTTCGTTTTTCCGGGCGATCGGCACCTGATCCGGTGGCGTTCGAGCCAGGCGGCGCTTGATTATTTGCGGCGTCAGATCATGAAAGCGAGGAAAAATTAAGGCGGGCTTCTTTTCTCGTTCAGATGGCATCAAAGAGGTCGCCGAAATTCAATAATTGCTTGCGTTTTTGCGTAAACCAGACGAGAATTACGGTGGCGCTCACTGGCCCTTCCCGCCAGAGAATGTTTTTGAAACTTAGCAAGCCCCGTGACGTGTAAAAACGTCATACACAGGGCTTTAGTTTATCCAACTCTGAACACAACCGAATCTATTATGAAAAACTCAGCATACGCGCGATTCTCGCTCAGTCTTTTGTTGGTTCTGTCCTTGATGTCGCCGATGGCAACTTTGGCCTTTGGGGATGGTAAAAAGCACTTCAAGCAGGGCATGAGGCACGAAGTGGCTGAAGAGTGGGACAAGGCGGTGGAGGAATTTGCCGCCGCGGTCAATGAGAATCCCAAGAATCCTGAGTATCGTTTGCACCTGCAGCGCGCCCTCTTCAATGCATCGCAAATGTACATGAAGAAGGGCAACACCGCCGCGCAGGAAAAAGATTACCAGGCTGCCTACATGGCTTTCCGTAAAGCGTATGCATACGATCCGGTAAACGAACTGGCTAAGGCCGAAATGGCTCGGATGGTTCGGATGCAGGAGGCTCTGCAGAAGGGAGAAGATCCCGCGCCGAAGGCTGATGACAATGGCAAGGTCAAGCTCGTCCCGACGAGTTTCAACGCGCAGCCGGCGGCTCCCGATTTTCAAATGCCGCAGAGGCTCGAGAAAATGCGCGACGTTCCGTTTCCCGGAGGCGTAGATCTGCAGTACATCGTTAAAGAGTTGGCGAAAGACTTAGATCTGAACGTGTTATTCGACGCCGAGTCCAGGCTGGAAAACCGCAAGATTCGAATTGAGTTGAAGAATGTGACGGCCGCGAAGGCCCTCGATTATATCTTTTTGCAGGAGAACTTGTTTTTCCAGAAGGTAGGACCGCGCACGATCCTGGTCGCTACCGGAAACCGCCGCACGAATTTCCAACAGCTCGTTCTCCGGACTTTCTATCTCGCGAATGCGAGCCCCAAAGATGTTAAGGCTGTTATCACCGCGGCGATCCCTGCGCAACCCGGTAGAAGCCAGACCATCGTCATTGAGGATGCGACGACAAACAGTTTGACCATCCGCGATACGGAAGAGAACGTTCGTCTTTTCTCCAAGCTGATCTCATCGCTCGATAAGGATCGTGCGGAGGTCGTCATGGATGTGGCGATCTACGAGGTCAACAAGACAGATCTTTTGAGGATAGGTAATCAGCTTGGTATCGGCATCGGCGACAACAACGTGAATCAGCTGAACAACCTTGGCGGAACTAATGCGGCGGCGATCCCGTTCAAAGGCAATTTCGCAGCCGGCCTGGCGACCAACATCGCGAGCGGACTGTTGATTCCTTCGAGCGTCATCAGCGCTTTCCAAAGCAAAGGCAATACAAAGCTTCTCGCCTCGACACAGATCCACGCGTTCAACAATGAGGATTCGTCGGCCCGAATCGGTCAGCGCGTCCCGGTCCGTACCGCCCAGTTTGTCGGTGTCGGCACCAATACGCCGGGCAGTGACGGGGTTGTCTCCAACGTCATCAACTACGAGCAGGTCGGTCTTACTCTGAAATTCAAGCCCATCGTCTTCCCGAATCAGGACGTCCAGGTCGCGATGGAAATCGAATCTAAAGACGTTGCATCTGGTGGTACTTTCGATAACCCGATCTTCACCGAGCGTACGATCAAGGGAACGGCTCGAGTTCAGAATAACAAGACATTATTGCTGGCAAGCGTTGCTCAGGATGTCGAAAGCAACGGTCGCGCCGGTCTGCCCGTACTAGGTTGGCTTCCCATCATCGGACGCTTATTCAGCACTCCGGAGCGAAACAATCGTCAAGTCGATATCGTCATCGCGGTCACGCCTCGTGTTATCCGGGCTCCTGCGATCCTGCCGGAGGACGAGGTCGAACGTCCGACCGGAAGTCTCGCGACACCGACGAGCGGCTCGCTCGAAGCGATGATCATTCAGGAAGAGCGCGAAGAGTTACTTGCCGCGGCTCGCCGCCTTCCGACAACGGCCCAGGTCCAACTTCCGGACCGCCCTGCCGAAACCCCCGCTTACGTACGGAGCGGTGCGGCATCGACTCCGGCCGCAACGACGCCTGACACATCCACCGCTGTACCTGACACAACTCAGTCGGCCGCGCCGAAGACAGATGGGCTTGCAATGAATCTTGTTCCGATCGACACGGGCGTGAAAACCCTGCAGATAAACCCGACGTCCGATACGTCGAACGCATCTTCTCAGCCGGCGACCAGTGATCCGGCAGCATCCCAAGTTGAATTGACCCTTGGTCCGAATCTTTCCGAGTTGAAGGCCGGTGACAAGATCAAGGTCCCGGTGATGGTCAAGAGCAGTGGGTCTCTCCAATCTGCAGTGTTTGGCGTCAGCTTTGATGAAAAGAAATTGGCCGTGCGCACGGTTCTGTACGGCGATATTTTCGGTATGGGTCTCGCGGGCACCTCTGCGTCCCCGTTCCTCAACCAGGGTGGAAAGATGTTCGTGTCGCTTACGGCTGCCGAGAAGACCCTGGCCGGAACCAACGGCGTGCTCGCTTTTGTCGAAGTCGAGGCTCTGGTGGATGGAAAGCCTGAGATCGTCCTTGTAAAAGACGTTTTGAATTTCCGTGCCGTGGATGGCCGAAGTTTAGCTATCAAGTTCTAGGCAGGGTTTCTGATCTGTGAGAATTTCGACGAACAAATTGCGATCAGCATCGGTTGGCGGTTTTACGCTTTTCGAGCTCGTCGTCACACTCACCGTGATCGCGATCCTGATAATGGGAACGATGCCTCTCGCACAGAACGCGGTCAGGCGGCAGCGTGAGGTGCGTCTGCGTGAAACCCTGCGGCAGATGCGCAGCGCGATCGACGAATTCAAGCGGGACAGTATTGGCGCCTGTCCTGCAGGTAGGATCACCACCACCAACCCTACGCGGCCTCAACCCGTGGTATCTGATCCTCGAACCCGGGTTGTTATTGACGATTGCACGATCTTCGACAACGAGAATCTCGATCGATATCCTCCCGATCTCGAGACATTGGTCAATGGTGTGAAGGTTCGCCAGCGTGGGTTGAATGTGACGGGCGGCGGTGTGTTCGGAAATACGCAGGCGACCGATCTCAACGCCACGGACGAGATAATAAAACACTACCTACGCGAGCTGCCGGTGGATCCCATGACCGGAGAGTCCAACTGGAAGTTCCGGTCGTCATATCAGGACAAGGACTCGGAAAGCTGGGATGAGATCAACTTGTTTGATGTACGCTCTTCGTCTGAAGAAGAAGGTTTGAATGGAGTCAAGTACAGTGAGTGGTAGAAGGATTTTGGATTTTCGATCGTTGATGTCGGATGTGGTAGGCGCGAGGTCGACCTGCGCAGTTGTAGGACCGCTTGCGGACAGAGAAATTCAGAATCCAAAATCCAGAATCCAAGATCAGAGGGGTTTTTCGCTGCTGGAGCTGATGATCGCGATGTTTATCATGATCATCCTTCTTTCCGTCGCTTTCCCGACGTATCAGCGGAGCGTACAACACGCCAGAGAAACCGTGCTGAAGGATAATCTCCGGCACATGCGGCAGGCGATCGATCAATACACGGCGGACAAGGGTCGGCTACCGCAGTCGATCGACGACCTCGTGGAAGGGAAGTATCTAAGAGAAAAGCCGAAAGATCCTATTACCGAAGAAACGGAGTGGAATGAGATCCAAGGCGAAGATTCGCTATCACCTGAGGGGGAGCAGGGCCTGACGGATGTAAAAAGCCTTGCCGAGGGCGAAGACAGCGAGGGCAAGGCGTACAAGGACTATTAATGTTACCAGTCTTAACTGAACCCAATTATCCCAAAGCCGCCATTGGTCTTGAACGTGAAGCAGTGACGGCTATTGCTTTGCAGAGAGAGGGCCGCGGCCGATACAGCGTCAGACAAGCCGCGACGATAGAGCTGCCGGCGACCCTCCTCACGCCGAGCTTCGTTGAGCGGAATATCGCGAGCCCGGAAGAACTGCGCGTGCTGCTTGACGAAGCGGTCACTTCGGCCGGTCTGATGAACCAGCGCAGCTGGTCGATATCACTGCCCAGTAATACTGCGCGGACTGCGATCTTGACGATGGACAACGGAACGTCGGCCAAGAACGAGACTGAAGAGATACTCGACTGGAAGGCAGAACAGAGTTTTGGTGCCCCGGCTGGAGAACTTCGCATAACCCGTCACAAGATCTCGAATGACCGCGAAGGCCGCTCGCGTTACTTCGCGACGGCGGTGAAGCTATCCGTGATTGATGAGTACGAGACGATCTTTGAGAGTTTCGGCTGGAAGGCGGGATTGATATTGCCGCGTGCAGTCAGCGAGATCAAGTGGCTGATGGGAAATACCGACCGCACCGACTCTTTGTTGTTGAGTTCGCAGAATGACGGCTTTACCGCTTTGCTTTTACGCGGCGATGAGCCGGCCGTCGTCCGCTCGGTAACCTGCACAGCGGCGGAACGAGACGATGAGATCTATCGCTTGCTGATGTTCTACAATGACCGTTTTGCGGAACCGAATACCGGAGGCGTGCTGGACAGACTCCTCATCATCGGAAAGGACTTTGTTACAACCAAGATAAAAGAAATATCGACCGAGGCCCTTGGCCGCGCGCTGCCGGTTCTACGAGCCGAGGACGTCGGATTGTATGTCCCCGCCGGGAGTCTCAGCTTTGATGACCTCGCGGCTCCAGCGGGCCTGGCGTCCTACGGCTGGCGATAGGCGGTTTGGTCGATCGGCGTGGGCCGCGCATATTAGGGTCAGCAGATAGCCTACGCATTGGACGAAACATTTTCGTCGGAAATGCCGTAATACCCAGGCACTATGTCCACATCAGTAGCTCTCGACAAAGAAGTTTCGGACCTTGAATTGATAGCTTCTGCGATCCGGGGCCGCGAAGACGGCTTCGAGGCACTTGTTCGCCGCTACCAGAGGCCCATTACGGGCTACATTTTCAGAATGCTGGGAGATTACGAGGCGTCGCTCGACGTCTCTCAGGAAGTCTTTATAAAGGTCTACAACTCGCTTTCCCGCTACAGCTCTGATTACAAGTTCTCTACGTGGCTGTATCGCATCGCTCATAACGCTGCGATCGATCATATGCGCCGGAATTCGGTAACAGCGCAGAGCCTCGAAACCGAAAACGCGGACGGCACGTATCAACTGCAAATCGAATGTCCGAAGCCGACGCCTGAACAGGACCGGGAGAGGAGCGAGTGGCGAGCTGAGATCGATACCGTGGTCAAGCGTTTGCCGACGGCGTACCGTGAATTGATCCTCCTTCGACATGGGCAGGATCTCAGCTACGACGAGATCGCGGACGTCACGGGGCTGCCGCTCGGAACGGTTAAGAATCGCCTCTTCCGAGCGCGGGAGATGATGCGAGATATTTTTACCGAGCGGGGATTCACGGGGATTTGAGGTGAGGAAGTTATGAGTTCTGATTTGCAATATCGCCCGCCGATGGCGTTGCAGACAGCCGACGAAAAACAGATGGGGTTATTTCTGCATTTGTCTGGGTTGGCCTTCGCTCTCTTCTTCCCGCTAGGCATCGTGCTGCCGATCATTCTCTGGCAGACGCAGCGTGACAAGATGCCGGCGCTAGACGCCCACGGGAAAATGGTTACGAACTGGATGATCTCGGCCACGATATACGGTGTCGTAAGTATTGTACTGATGTTCGTACTGATCGGGTTTCTAACGGGAGCTGTGGTGTGGCTGTTGGCAGTCATATTTCCGATCATTGGCGGCATTAAGGCGAATAATGATGGCGAGCTTTGGAATTATCCGCTGACGATAAAGTTTCTCAAGTAATTGGCGATGGAGCATTTCGCACAGCAAAATCAGACCGCTTGCCCCTCGCCGGAGATCTCGGCGTACCTCGACGGAGAATTGTCTGAGCGTGACGAGTTACGGCTTGAGATTCACATCGGTCAATGTGAGCTCTGCAGGGAGGACTTGAACCTGCAAAAGAGTTTTCTCAATGCGCTGGATCTTTCCATTGAAGACGAGAAGTCGATCGAACTGCCGTCGGACTTCACGAAGACTGTTGTTGTAAACGCCGAAAGCCGTGTTAGCGGGTTGCGCCGGCCCCACGAACGCCGGAACGCCGCATTTATTTGCGCCGGGCTTCTTATCTTTTCGTTTGTTGCTCTGGGAGGCAATACGGACGGAGCGTTTGCTGCGGCGGCGGCTATGGCAGACAAGTTCGCCGCGGTGGCTGCGGCCGCGGTCCATTTCGTCTACGACATTGCGTTGGGAACGGCCATCGTTTTCAGGTCGCTGGCTTCCAACTTCGTCTTTGGTTCCACCGCGACGGCGGGACTGTTCCTTGTCGTGTTTTTGCTGTCGCTTTACTCTTTTTCGCGGCTGTTGGGTCGTTTCCGTCGCACCTAGATCAGATCAGAGCCCTATAACAAGTGACCCATTCAATTACCTCACACCGCGGTTTCGCCCACACCTCCTTCGACCCGCGAATCCTCATTGCCGCTGTCGTCCTGATCCTGTTCGGGAGCGTGTTTGCGTTCTCCCAAGTGTCGGTTTCTCCTGAAAACACCGTGATAGTCGATGACGCCGCGGATATGGAGGTGTTCTCGTATGGCAAGACTGTTGTCGTTAAAAAACAGGCCAAGGGCGTTCTAGCCTTCGGCGGCGATGTGATCGTTGAGGGTACGGTCTACGGTGACGTTGCGACGGTCGGCGGCTCGGTCATCCAGAAGGAGGGTGCCTACATCGGCGGCGATGTAATTATTCTCGGTGGAAAATACAAGCCGCAGGACTCGAATCCGCTTCGTGAAGCCGGCAGAGAAACGGTTATGTATGCGGGTTACGAAGAGGAGCTTCGCGCGATGTCGCAAAATCCTTCGTCGCTTTTTGCACCTAATTTCTCGCTTGCCTTCGTCGCCCAACGGATCCTGTCGGTCCTTTTTTGGTTTATCGTGTCCTTGGGCCTTGCTACCATCGCTCCGGGCGCGGTAAGCCGGGCTGTGGCACGTTTTCAAATATCGACCCTCAAGATCGTAGCTATCGGGGTGGCGGCCTTCTTGGTGACGACCATAGGCGTCATCGCGAGCCTCAAGGTGCTCCCGAATTACCTGGGTGCCATATTCGGGTTAATGGCGTTCTTCCTGTTAATGCTGGCCTATGTCTTCGGGCGGGTGGCCCTCAATGTCAGCGTCGGAAAGATCCTCCAAAAACGTTTTCTCGGCGACAACAGGTCTGAAACATCGGCGATTCTGATCGGTGTCATCGCCTGGACCCTGCTCTTGTCGATACCATATGTTTGGACGCTGGCCTTGTTTGTCCTTTTCGCGGCTGGTAGCGGACTTGTCTTGACCGCCCGATCCCAGTCCGATTGGTTAAGCCGTTGAAAACAAAGGGCTCAACTCCTGACAAAACTTTACATTAAAAACCAAACCCTACCCATCTAATTGTCGTCTTAAAATATTCGGGGTGCGCTCGTCCCACCGCTGCGCGCCGAGGTATATTGATAAGTACTTATGAAGATGCGTTCTCGAATTCTAACTAGTTTTGCGCTCTTGGTTATCGGCGGTTTTTCAGCGTCGACGTTTTCGCAGACCGTAAAGCCGTCGGTCGCTACCGGAGAAGTCGTCTCTATCGACGCCGGTAAGATCGTATTGCAAACAAAAGATGGATCGCTCGACGTTATCTTGTCTGATAAGACCGAATACAAGCGCGTCCCGCCCGATAATCCGTCGTTAAAAGCGGCAACTGCAGCGACATTTGGTGATATCGGTGCCGGCGACAAGTTGTTGGTTACAGGGATTTTGTCGGACGATAAGAAATCGCTGCCGGCTCGCTCGGTTTACTTGATGACGAAGTCCGATATCGCTCAGAAACAAGTGAAGGAGAGCGAAAAGTGGTCGACGAAAGGAATTTCAGGGCGTGTTGCAGCAGTAGATCTGCTCACAAACCAGATCAAGATTGATGTCCGCGGTCTTACATCCTCTACAACGGTCGTCTTGACGCCGAAAGAAGGAGCGAAACTACTTCGCTATGCCCCCAATTCCGTGAGATTCAGCGAGGCGAAGGCAAGTTCGATCAGCGAGATCCAGACCGGTGACATGCTTCGTGCTGTCGGGGACAGGAGTCCGGATGGAGCAAGCTTCGCGGCCGAGGAGATAATTACCGGTGCGTTTCGAACGGTGGCCGGCACCGTTAAGAGCGTGGACATAGCGAAGAACGAAGTTGTCATCAGCGATGCTCAAACTCAGAAAGATTTGACCGTAGAGTTGGGAAGTGCGTCGGTTCTTAAGAAGTTCCCGGAAGAAATGGCTCAGCGGCTTGCAGCTTTTCAAGGTGGTGGAAGGCCCGGCGGCCCGCCGCCCGGAGCTGCTCGACCTCCGGCCAATGGCGCCACCGGAACCAGCCAACCAGGACCTGGAGGTCCGGGTGGGCGGCCGGGTGCGGGCCAGCGTGGTGGCATCGACGAGATGCTTGAACGGTTTCCAAACATTACGGTAGCCGATTTGAAAGCTGGCGAAGTAATTGCGGTTTCGAGCACCAAGACTGCGAATCTAGATCGGATAACCGCGATCAAGGTGTTGGCCGGTGTCGAACCTTTCCTGCGTGCCGCCCAGGCGCAGGCAGCTGCGAACGGCGGCCAGCGCGGGCAAGGTTCTTTGAGCCTTGATATACCCGGGTTGGACGGCTTTGGCGGACCTTAATTGTCGATCAGGCAGCAAGGTTTAATGCCTGTCGTTTTTTCTCCCCTTTTATTGAAAATGAAGAATATTTTTAAGCTTTTTTTATTTGCACTTTTATTTTCTACGTCGGTTTTTGCTCAGCAGTCCGGAAGTTTGTCTGGTACCGTCCAGGACACTCTCGGCGCGGTGGTAGTAGGAGCGACGGTGACGGTCGTGTCGGCAGATGGTGCCGAGAAGACGACGACAAGCAATCAGCGCGGCGAATTCTCTGTCAGCGGTCTGGCCGCCGGCAAGTATACGGTCCGCGTGAAGGCCACGAACTTTGCTTTATACGAGAATACCGAAGTTGAGATCAGTGCCGGTCGGAGAGAAGAACTAACCGTCCCGCTTACCGTCGAGGCGGTCGACGAACAGGTCGACGTTTCGAGCAGCGACGGCGTATCGACCGATCCGCAAAACAATGCCGGGGCGACGGTACTAAAGGAAAAGGACCTCGAGGCACTGCCCGATGATCCGGATGAGCTCGAAGCCGCGCTCCAAGCGCTCGCTGGGCCGTCGTCGGGTCCCAACGGGGGTCAGATCTACATCGACGGATTTACCGGCGGCCGTCTTCCTCCAAAAGAAGCGATCCGTGAGATCCGCATCAACCAGAATCCGTTTTCTGCAGAGTATGATCGACTCGGCTTCGGCCGGATCGAAATTCTAACCAAACCCGGCTCCGATAAGTTCCGCGGAAATGCTTTCTTCAACTTCAACGATGAGAGTCTTAATTCGAGGAATCCGTTCGCACCAAATCGAGCGGCGAGTCAGCTGCGGTTCTTCGGTGGTAACGTGTCAGGTCCGATACAAAAAGGGAGGTCGTCGTTCTTTCTAGACATAAACAACCGGGATGTCGACAACAATACGATAGTCAATGCCCTGATCCTGGATGCCGCCTTGAACCCGGTCCCGTTCCAGCAGGAATTTCAGATCCCGAATCGGCGGTTTTCGTTTAGCCCGCGTTTTGATTTCGCTATCAACGACAAGAACACGCTTGTCGCACGCTACAGCTTCTCGCGATCCTCGGTCGAGAATCAGGGTATAGGAAACTTCTCACTTCCTTCGCGTGCGTACAACACTGAAAACGTCGAGCACGAGATCCGTCTTACGGAGACGATGATCATCAATCCGACAACGATCAACGAAACACGGTTCGAATACGACTGGGAGAAGCGTGAGCAGGTTGGTGACAACTCAGTCCCGACGATAAATGTTTCCGACGCTTTCACCGGAGGCGGTTCGCAGATCGGTCTAAGCTTTAATCAAGAAAACACGTGGGAACTGCAGAATTACACGACCACCTCGGTCGGAAAGAATTCGGCACATGCCCTGAAGTTCGGCGTACGGCTGCGTAGAATTAGTCTGACAGACCGATCGGAAAGTAATTTTGGTGGAACATTCTTTTTCCCGGGCGCTCCGGGCCTGACTCCGCTTGATCAGTATCGCGGTCGTCTACTTGGCAATCCTGATCCCGCTTACTTTCCGACACAGTTTCGAATCACTGTCGGCGATCCTGAGCAGGATGTATCGCGAACGGATCTCGGGCTCTTTGTGACGGATGACTGGCGTGTGAACCCGGGTCTGACGCTTAGCTTCGGTCTTCGCTACGAGAACCAAACAAACGTAACGGACAATCTTAATTTTGCACCCCGTTTCTCGTTCGCATGGTCGCCGGGGGCCGGCGGAGCTCGAGCGCCGAAGACAGTTTTTCGAGGTGGCTTCGGTGTTTTCTACGAGCGTTTCAGCGAGAATCTCACGTTACAGGCTCTGCGTTTCGGCGGGGATGGTCAGCTCGATCTGATCATTAGCGCGAACGAGACCGATCCCCTCCGGCGAGCGGCTGCAATTGCTCTCCTACAACAACCTGTTTTCACCCTGGACGGCGTCGCGAACGTGCCGACAGCTGAGGAGATTCTCGCGGCTCTGCCCCAGTCAAACACGATCCGCCGAGTCTCCGGTGAGCTGAAAATCCCGAGGATGATGCAATGGGCGTTTGGCGTGGAACGTCAGCTCCCTGCGAGAACTACTCTCGCAGCGTTCTACATCGGTTCCCGAACCGAGAATGTTTTGAGATCTCGAAATGTAAACGCACCCATTTGTCCGCCCGAAGTGCAGGTGATTGATGGCTGCGACAACGCTCTGAGACCGGATCCTCTCGCAGGAAATATTTTTGAATATGAATCTACCGGGACGCTTAAGATGAATCGCCTGAACGTAAATATTCGATCGGCGTTTCGACCGGGCTTCAACCTCTTCGCGAATTACAGCCTGGGCTTTTCCGAGAGCGATAGCGACGGAGCAGGTAGTTTTCCCGCGTATTCATATGATCTCAGCGACGAGTTCGGACGTTCGTCGTTCGATGTGCGGCATAACTTCGTTATCGGCGGCAACTTCAGGTTGCCGTGGGATGTGTCCGTCAGCCCGTTTATCATTGCAAGTTCGGGACGGCCGTTTAATATTTACCGCGGCGTCGATGTGAACGGCGACACTTTATTTACCGAGCGGCCTACATTTGCAGAGCTTGGTGCGGCGTGTGCTTTGCGCGGCATCACGGCCTCGTACTGCGATGTTAGCGGCGAAGATCCGGACGCAATAATTCCGCGCAATTACGGACAAGCACCGGGATTCTTTTCGGTCAACCTTCGACTGTCGAAGAATATCGGGTTCGGCAAATCGCCACAGACCGCAGCAGTTGCGAACACCGGAGGACAACAAGGTGGCCCGGCGGCCGGTGGTATTCCGGTCGGTGGTCGTCGTGGCGGTGGACGTGGTCCAGGCGGCGGAGGTGGCCGTGGCGGCCGCGGCGGCGGTGGATTCTTCGGAGGGGCCGAAGCTCGAAAGCCGTACAACTTAAACTTAGGGATCAATTTCAACAACCTGTTCAATAACGTGAACTTCGGTACACCAATTGGAAACCTGGCGTCGGGTCGCTTTGGTCAGTCGACTTCTACCGCAGGAGGTTTTGGTGGATTTGGTCCGGGCGGCGGCGGCGGTGGTGGCGGGTCTTCGAATCGGCGGATCGAGCTGCAGGTGAGATTCAGCTGGTAGCCATTTCGAAACTGATATACATTATGAGAGGCGTGGACCCACCACTGCCTCTCTTATTGGATCGTCGTTATGAATAGGCTGTTCTTGATTTGTGCTGCGGTCGCGGTTTTCTCTTTAACGACGTTCTCACAAGCACCCAAAGGTCCGCCGCGATTCGAAGCCGAGATATCCTTGGCGAAGCTGGCACTTGAGGCCCACGGCGGCGAGAAGCTTCGCTCTATGAAGAGCCTGATCGTGCGGGGCTCAGTCGATGTTACAACCTCAGCATTCAATCAAGCTATACCCGCAACGTTCGTCGTTATATTTGCCAAAGAAAAATATCGTTTCGAGATCGCAAATCCTTTTCAGCCGATAAAGCAGGTTTTTGACGGCATTAATACATCGACTACGATTCGAGGCGGGATGACTTTGCCGCCCATCAATCGGCTCGGCCTCCCTGTTTTGCCCAAGATAGGTGAGCCCGGCTTTGTTATTACTCCGCTCCCGGATGCAAAGAAGAAGAAACGCGGATTTCGAATGACCTCACCAGAAGGGTACTACACTGATTTTTATCTCGACGAAAAATCGAACCAGATCAAAGGCTATGATTCGAGCTACGAGATTAATGGTCGGATAGTTACAACCTCGGTCGAGGTGGACAAAATGCGTTTCGTCAACGGCGTTCTTGTACCTGAGAAGTATGTTCAGCGGTTCGATACCGAGCAAATAACCGTGTACGCCAATTTCAAAGCAAAAGATGTATTGGTAAATTCTGAGATCTCCGACGACGTGTTCTCAACGGCGAACTAGTCATCTCCGCTAGAGCGATTTACGCTACTTAGCGAATCTACTGTTTCGCCACCACTCGATCGTTTTCTGTAAGCCTTCCTCGAGTCCGACCAACTTCTTGTATCCCAGGAATTCGACCGCTCGCGAATTGTCCGCTTGCGAATGTTTCACGTCGCCGCTCCGCTCCGCCAGATGCCGGGGTTCCACATTCGTCTTGCCGGTAATTGTTTTCAAAGTGGAAAGTAGTTCATTCAGCGACACCCGCTCGCCATTCGCCACGTTCATGACGAACCCGATGCCCGAGCCGGTCTGGGCGGCTTTAATGTTGGCATTCACGACGTTGTCAATGTATGTAAAATCGCGTGTCTGTTCGCCATCTCCGTAGATTACGGGGGTGTCATTCTTCATCAAGGCATCGATGAATCTCGAGATTACCCCTGAGTAAGTTGACGAGGGATTCTGCCGCGGGCCGAAGACATTGAAGTATCGAAGGGAAAGTGTTTCAAGGCCGTAAACCTGCGTGAAGACGCTGCAGTAGTACTCACCCATAAGCTTCGCTGCCGCATAGGGGGATAACGGGTCGGGGGACATTGTTTCGATCTTCGGCAGGATGGCTTGGTCACCGTACGCTGAGCTCGACGCAGCATAGATCACCCTGCGAACGCCGAGTTCTTTCGCGTTCACCAACAGGTTAAATGTCGCGTTAACGCACGCATTGTGAGTCTCGGCGGGATTGTCCACTGACCGAGGGACGCTGGGTAAAGCCGCTTCGTGAAAAACGATCTCTACCTCGTCAAGGGCTTGTCGCAGGCGTTCCGTGTCATTAAGATCACCTTCGACAAGATCGAAAGGTCCGGTGATCTCATCCAGATTCTCACGATAGCCGGTGATGAAGTTATCCATGATGCGAACCTTCGCCCCTTGGCGTATCAATTCGTCCGCAAGGTTCGACCCTATGAAACCGGCTCCGCCGGTGACAAGGACACGAGTCGTAAAGGGCATAGGTTAGTTATGGAGACTATCGACCAACGCCGACGTAATCGAATCCTAACTCGCGCATGTCAGCGGGCTCATAAATATTTCGAAGATCAGCGATCTTGGGTGCCTTTAATAACTGCTTGACCTTTTCCATATCGAGCGCCCGAAATTGATTCCACTCGGTTATGATCACAAGAGCGTCGGCTCCATCGATAGCATCGTACTCATCCGAGGCATACTCGATTCCGTTCAGGAAATGTTTTGCCTCGTTCATGGCAACAGGATCGTAAGCTCGAACGGTCGCGCCGCGCTCGATCATGGTATGAACAATATCGATTGCCGGCGACTCACGCATGTCGTCCGTCTCAGGCTTGAATGAGAGTCCCAGCACTCCGATCTTCTTTCCATCGAGACCCCCGACCAGGCTTTCGATCTTCGGGATCATTGCGTCGCGTTGTCGCTCGTTCGCCTCTATAACGGCATCGACGATCCTGGTCTCGACACCGAACTGATCAGCGACTGTCGTCAAAGCCCGCGTGTCTTTTGGAAAACACGACCCGCCGTACCCGGGCCCCGGATGTAAAAACTTTCGACCTATGCGATTGTCCATGCCCATTCCCCGGGCAACGTCGTGAACATCGCATCCGATGGCATCGCACAGGTTGGCGATCTCGTTGATGAACGTGATCTTCGTGGCGAGGAAAGCGTTTGCGGCGTATTTGATAAGCTCGGCAGCCTCCAAAGAGGTGATTACTATAGGAGTCTCGATTAAATAAAGAGGACGATACAGCTCCTTCATCACTTCAACGGCTTGATCCTCATTGCTACCGATTACTACACGGTCCGGTCTCATGAAGTCGTCGATCGCAGCTCCCTCCCGAAGAAACTCCGGATTTGAAGCAACACCAAAATCTGTCTTCGTTTTAAGATTCTCGGTTACAAATTCCCGGAGCCATTTTCCCGTTCCGATCGGAACCGTGGATTTCGTAACGAGAACCTTGTAGTCGTTCATCGCCTCCGCCACGTCTTTCGCAGCCTGCTTATAAAAGCTCATATCAGGCGAGCCGTCTTCCTTCGGAGGCGTGCCGACTGCCAGGAAAACAACTTTTGCTCCCGTCACAGCCGAGCGAATGTCGGTAGTGAAATGAAGGCGTCCGGCCTTTACGTTCTTCTCGACGATCTGGTCCAGGCCTGGTTCATAGATCGGTATCACACCGCGATTCAGTTTTTCAATCTTCGTTGTATCGACGTCAACACACGTAACGTCGACGCCGAATTCCGCAAAACACGCGCCCGTGACTAATCCCACGTATCCGGTGCCGATAACTGCAATATGCATAATTCAATAAAAGATAAAGACTACAAATTTCGGCATTGTCGTTCAAGCGAACAACGCACAAAATTGTGCGGGCCACATTCTAGATATGGCCCGCACAAATTAAAAGCAGAATCTCTTTCGGAGGTTACTAGCGAGTGGGACTCACAACGATAACCGTGCTGTCGTCATCGGTCTGGTTATTACCACCCAAAAGAATTGCCGCGCCCGCAACACCCGCCGCCAATAGAATCAACCATGGCCATCCAGCAACGCGTACCGGAGGAGCGGAGTCAGGACGCAAGCATGGCTGGCAACCGGTCTGTGAAAGGTTACCGGCCGTTGCAGAGGTTCCAGCAGCGATCTGTTTATCGGACGAACCTTCGCGCATCGTCACCAAGCCAGAGGTCGTGTCAACGTGAGTATGCGAACATTCAACCTCGACTGTAAAGTTATCGGCCTGCCCCGCATCTGCGATTACCGTCGCATCCTTTGTCGTTATCGTAGTCGCTACACCTGCTGCATTCGATACGCGAGTTTTGCCAGACGCCAGAATTCCAACGATGCTCGAGTCTGAAAAATTCAAAACAATATTAGAATTCGGAAGAATCTCGATTCGACCAGTCTTGCCGAGGCTTACGACAGCGCTGGAATCAACTCCAGTCACGATCGTGCTACCGGAAATGATCGTTGAATTCGAGACTGCAGTCTGACCATTTACGGAAACCTGTCCGGTCACCGTAATTTCACCGGTGAGATCTTTCGTTGCGGCCAGTCCAACCATGGAGTAGACGCATAACACCGCCGCGGCAGTAAACGATGTAGTAATTTTACGAAAACAATTTTTGCCGAGCATTTGATTAATATCCTCCTGTAACAATCCTTTAAGAAATAACCTCTCCGCAGGCGGGAAGATGCCTAGTTCGCGGAAAGGTCGCAAGCCCTATAGGGTACTATCGTGTTGGGCTGATAACTGTAGTGCCGCCGCCGAGGTCGAGGTCATCATCTCTGAGCGCGGCCCACAGGATACCGGCAGAGGCTCCCGCAAATACTGCAGCCCAGACCCACCAAGCCGCACCACCGTCATCATCATCATCATCGTCCTGAAGTCCTCCAGAAGCAGAAACGGACTGGCCCGCTCCCAGTTCGACTGTCTTTCCGTTGAGCGTCTTAATGGAGATCTTTTCGCTAGTGCCAAAAACAGAAACCGTGCCCGAAGCCAATTCGCCTGAAACCGCTGCGTCGTCGAAACTCAAGTTCAGAACAGTTGCCGGAGCAAGTTCAACCCTTCCAAGTTTGCCTAAGTTGATAACGGCGCCAACGCCGTCGGAGGTGGTAATCGTGCTGGCGGAGAAGACCGAACGGCCGCTTCGTGCGGCTTCACCGTTAACCAAAACAAACGGGGCTTCACCATTAACTTCTTTTCCGGAAACCGTAAGCTCGCCGGCTACCTTTCTCGGGCCGGCCAATGCAACCATTGAGTAAGTCGCGAGTATCGCAACACATAAGCACAGGGAAAGTGCTTTGCGAATCCACAGTTTGCTATTCATATCTCTCCTCTTATATCGCCCAAAATCAATAATTTCAAAAAAATCAAACCTTCCAATCTTTTACACGAATCAAGGGTTGATGTCAATAAAAACGACCCTCGCGAAGTAAAAACCGGAAAAAGAACCTGCTGCAATGCTTAAGAACTTCGTAAGCCAAGATTTGATAGATACTTATATCATAGATCGACAAATATTTTAAAGGGATTTTCGGAATTTTTTCCCGGACCTTTCCGCCCGTTCTGGGCTACCGGAAATGGCGTTGCGTCACATGTGGAAAACGACCCCTTACCGGCGTGATATGTTTTGCCGAGTAGCCGTATTTTTGATTTAATTGTCACGAACTGCTTTCCTGAAAACACAAGGAGAAAAACCTAATGAAACTTCGCCTCATAGTTCTGTTTTTGTTTTTGATGGCGGTCGGGGGCTGCGCCCCGCCTCAGCAGACGGGAAATGTTGCCGATACAAACAAGCGGATCAAGATCGGCTTCGCGATGGCGACGGTTAAGGAGGAAAGATGGCAACGTGATCGGGATGCCTTCGACGCGCACTGCAAGAAAATGAATGTCGACTGCGAGATCACCGTCGCCGACAACAGTTCGAGTCGTCAGGCTAACGATGTCGAC
>DASUSJ010000313.1:0-17255 GCA_036375155.1 Pyrinomonadaceae bacterium | reverse complement strand
CGCACACGACATATCCCGCGTCTTCGAGCTTTCGTGCATGGACGCTTACGTTGCCGTCGGTGGTGTTGAGAAGATTCTTGAGATCCGTAAAGCTCAGTTTCTCGTTCGCCGCAAGCGCGCTGATGATGCCTAGCCGCATGCGTTCGTGGATCACCTTGTCCAGCGATTCCGAAACGTTTCCGGCCGCCTTCTCGACGCGGAGAGGCGGCGAGTCACCATCGTTTATGACTGCTGCATTTCTTTTTGCCATACGATCTACGCCGGACTGTCTGCCGACCGCGACGGTCAAGAAACCCGTCGCACTATCCCCCGTACTTCCGCGCGATGATCAACCCAAAAACGACATGAAGCACGCCAAAGCTGAGCCCCATGAAATAGTTTCCATACGCCGACGGGAGTACCAATGCGATCGCCCCGAGCGCCATGAATATCCAACCCATAACAGGCACGATGCGAACCGAGAACGCGCCGCCGGTCACGATGGCGGCGCCATAGAGCAGCATCCAAACCGGAGCCATCATCTCGTAATGCTCATACCGCCACAGCCCCAACGTGATCGCGACACCGCAAAGAAGCGGCGGCAAAAAACCAAACGCGAATTTTCTTGCCGGGGTGGAAAGTAGTGATGTCCTAGCGATCTTTGTCTTCTGCCACATTGCTAGAAGCCCGATCGCGAATGCGAGAAACGCTTCGGTGAGCCAGACGATCAGCCAGTCGCGAAGATTGATCTGCTGGGCAGCAATATAAGCCGCCACTATTGCCGTCACGCCCATCAGCATTCCGCCGTAGCCTGGCACGGCGGTGAAATGGGTCGAGCGCTCCATCATTTCGCGGATGTAGCGAACGTTATCTATGGCGTGGTCGCCGATGTTGACCGGCTTCTGCCGGGGTTGGTCGTCGCTCTTGATAGGCTGCATCTGTGGCATCAGAGAAAGAATATGCCCGCAGAAACAGTTTGTCAAGTACTTTGCTGTATAAAGTGGAAGGAATTCATCGAGCCGTTAGCTGCTTCCTGAAGGCCCGGATCATTGGATCATCTAAGTTCGCAGTGTTCGTAAGGAATGAACGGAAGACCGTCTCGGATTCGTTAACGAGACCGGAGTCGCGATAGAGCGTTCCAAGCAGGAATTGAGACCGGACACAGTCGGGGAGTGAACCCGGTCCGACCAACGCCTGGATCGATTCAAGTTCTCGTCGTGCCGCATCCGCGCGTCCGGTTGTAAAGAAAATGACCGCCAGGTTGGTCGCAAATTCGCATCGGGCAAATGGGAAACGGTCGCGCCCGTTAATGAGCATGGCTTCCGCTTCCGCGACAGCCCCGCGTTCCTGCTTTCTTAGTGCGGATCTCATCAGCGTTGTGGGAGAAAGATCCAGTTTGCGTGGTCGCAAATAAGGAAAGTCGTCGGGCGCAAATGCTCGTGCATCGGCGATCATCCATTCGAACTTATTGATGCTGCGAAGAAGCTCGGTATCGTTCTTTTCGGATGCAAGCCGCCGAAAATTATCCAGGCGACCGGCGGGTCGAAAGTATCGTTCCGCAATCGTGGCGCGACGAAGTGATGTGTGAATAGCATCGGCAGATATGGGTACTAATAAGTAGCCCCCGACGAGTAATGCGGCGACTCCGGCCGCTGTTATGAAGGACGTTCGATCCTTGCCAGCGGCCAGTACGATGATCAGAACCATCGCCGCAAGCAGGGGGAGCAGTAGCAAGATCGAGGGTTCGATACCAAGAACATTCAGCAGGGTCGGGACCGGCCAATGTTCCTCAACCAGGAACGCTCCCCAGAAATCATTATGTGGAAAACGAAACTCTGGAGGTGCGAATGGGAACGTGAGAATCCCGATAAACGAAAACATGACCGAGACCGTTAGTGCGACCCCGCGCAGGAACGGTGAAAAGGCCGATGCACGTCCGGTCAAGAATGAATCCAGAATTAACGGAATTACAAACACTAGATACCGCGGTCCGAACGACCATCCACCGTGAGCTGCGCCGTGACCACAGAGGATAAGGACCGACACCAGGATCGCAGTGGCCTTTACCCGATGCCTGACGGTGTCTGTCTCGGCTGAGCGGAATAGATCGACTGCGCACAGAAGCAGGATCGGCGCGAAAAAGAAAAGACCGCGCGAGGGTGAGAAAAGGAGAAGGAAGGCGTTCGAAAAGGTCGGGATGCCGATACCGAAGACACCCTTCGCAGCCACTTCTGCCCATTCGGGAAAGCTCTCGTGCGCGTACGACATCGAGAGGGGAGAACCGAAAAGCGCGTTGTTGTAGATCAGCAGAAAGATCGCGAACGGTAGCCCGCCGAGAGCGAAAAGAGAAGCCTGCCTTACTCTATCATTACTATTTGCAAATAAGATCCCGATGCCGAAAACCGCAACCGCAAAGACCGCGGGAAATTCAGAAATGACAGCGAGGCCGGCGGCGAAACCCGCAAGGATAGTGTGCGCCGGCTTTCGTTCCCCTTCGTCGAACAGCAAACGGAATGTGACGTACACGAGGACTGCGGCGAAGGCATGTGAAAAGAAAAGGAGGCTGTAAACGAATAGAGGTGACGCAAATAGCAATGCCACCAGGCCAAAATCATCGATACCCTTTCTATACAGTAACAGCGCGAGCAAGAGAAGCGGGGCAGTTGAAACTGCCAGCTTCATCACGAACCAACTTACCCGGATGTTCGAAGCCGTCGGCGGGCCGATAAACGGTCTTATGATCGCGTAGAACGGAGCCGCGGCAAGCGCTGCGCCTGGAGCCTTATTCGAATAGGTCTTACCGTCGATTGTCGCCGTATCGACGTTCGGTCCGATCAGCTCTTCCGTCCACGAGATCTCAAACGAGCCTTTCTCGATCAGGGACGCCGCGGTTGCCCAGCGCGTAAGCTCATTCGCAGATCCGCCGTGTGGGTACATCGGCAGAACGTAAAGTGCTGCCGCAATATAGACCGCAATAATGATCGACCGGCTACTTCTTCCCACGCTTTGGAGAAGGATTATTTACCACGTCACCGTAGTTCTCAAGAGGGGGTGCGGATGGATCGGCAACAGAATAGGTGAGGCGCTTCCGCTGCATAAGAAAATTCTTGCCGTTCCATTTGTAGAAGGTCCGTGTGAAGTACGTCGGGCAGCATAGCTGTTCCTCATCGCCCGTGATCTTTCCCGTTTCCGTCTCCCCGAGCAGAAAACGGTCCTGCCCGAAAAGCTCTACAACTAGTTCACCGTTTTCAACCCGCATGTCCTTTAGCCCGCCGTCGGCCCGATCGCCCGTGCGAAAATTCCAAAGCAGCTCCGGCTTCTCATCCTTCCACTCGTAAATATAAACAAGCTGAGGGATAGCATTGCCCGTGGTTTCTACTTTTAAGACGACTATGGCTTCATCCTGTCCATCGCCCGTTACATCGAGGTACTTCGTCGTGACGTAAGACATACCGATCCGCCGCATCGCACGTGCTTCGATCTTTTCTTCATCGGCCATATCCTCGTCGATAAATTTCGAAACCGGATCAACCCTGCCGTTGACGAGCTGAAGATCGCTGCCATCCGGATTTTGCCAGCCACGCGGCAGCGGGTATGTGAAGTTCTTGAAATCGAACGAACCCAGGCTCGACGACGTCTCTCTATACCGTTCATCGAGGATCTCTTTCTGCAAATTGGGGATATTTGCGGAAGGCGAGCCGGCCGGAGCGGCGACCCGTGCGGGCTTCGTAGCGCGTTTAGTCTCCGGCTCGGCCTCAGCCGCTCGCTGGCACGCGGAAGCAAATAAAAGAACTGCAATAGCAGTGGTGAATGCTATTTCTTTCATGTGAACCCTGTTCCCTGGAAGATTATGCTCGGGTCAGACTGCGATATTTGATCCGATGCGGCTGATCAGCATCCACGCCGAGACGGCGTTTTCGATCAGCTTCGTACTCGCTGTAGTTGCCGTCGAAGTATTCGACCTTCGAATCGCCCTCGAAAGCCAGAATATGTGTTGCGATGCGATCGAGAAACCAACGGTCGTGGCTGATGACGACCGCACAGCCGGCAAAGTTTTCAAGCGCCTCTTCGAGAGCACGCATGGTATTTACATCGAGATCATTAGTGGGCTCGTCAAGGAGAATGACGTTAGCTCCGGATTTTAGCATTTTCGCGAGATGAACGCGATTCCTTTCTCCGCCCGAAAGCTGGCCCACCCGTTTCTGCTGATCGGAGCCGGAAAAATTGAATCGCGAAACATACGCTCGGGCGTTCATTTCACGCTTGCCGAGGGTAACGAAATCGAGGCCGTCGGATATCTCGTCGAAGATCGTTTTGTCCGCATTGAGGGAGTCGCGAGACTGGTCCACGTAGCCAAGCTGTACGGTAGAGCCCACCTTGAATTCGCCGGCATCGGCCTTTTCCTGTCCCGTGATCAAACGAAACAGTGTCGTCTTTCCAGCACCGTTCGGGCCGATCACACCCACGATACCGCCCGGCGGAAGCGAGAATTCGAGATTCTCAAACAGCAGCTTGTCGCCATACGCTTTCGAAACTCCATGTGCCTCGACAACGACGTCTCCGAGACGCGGGCCGGGCGGGATAAAGATCTCGAGTTCCTCGCTGCGTTTCTCGGATTCGGTCGCAACCATCTTTTCGTAGTCATTGATGCGTGCCTTCGATTTCGCGTGACGACCTTTCGGAGACATGCGTATCCATTCCAACTCGCGTTCGAGTGTCTTCGCGCGTTTGTCCTCGGTCTTCTGTTCCTGCGCAAGTCGAGCCTGTTTCTGTTCAAGCCACGAAGAGTAGTTCCCTTTCCACGGAATCCCTTCACCGCGATCCAGCTCGAGGATCCAGCCCGCGACGTTGTCGAGAAAATATCGATCGTGCGTGACCGCGATGATCGTGCCTTCGTACTTTTGCAAATGCTGTTCGAGCCACGAGACGCTCTCCGCGTCGAGGTGGTTGGTGGGCTCGTCGAGAAGAAGGATGTCGGGCTTCTGAAGAAGCAGGCGGCAGAGCGCGACTCGGCGCTTCTCACCGCCGCTCAGATTCTTGATGGGCGTCTCAGGCGGCGGGCAGCGAAGAGCATCCATCGCCATTTCGAGTCGCGAATCCAGATCCCACGCATCAGCCGCATCGAGTTTTTCCTGGACCTCGCCCTGCCGTTCGATGAGTTTTGCCATCTCGTCGTCATCCATCGGCTCGGCGAATTTCGCGTTGATCTCTTCGAACTCCTTCAGCAGGTTGACCGTTTCCTGTGCACCTTCTTCGACGATCTGTTGAACTGTCTTCGACTCGTCAAGCTTCGGTTCCTGCTCCAGCAATCCAACGGAGTATCCCTTCGAGAAAACGACCTCCCCGTTGTATTCCCTATCGACGCCCGCAATGATCCGCAGCAAACTAGATTTACCAGCGCCGTTGAGACCCAGCACGCCGATCTTCGCACCGTAAAAAAATGAAAGATAGATGTCCTTGAGAACGGGTTTCTTGTCGTAAAATTTACTGACCTTGACCATCGAAAAGATGATCTTGTTTGGTTCGTTATTGCTCATAGGGAAACGTCAGACTATCGTTTTTTGAAATCGAAAGGCAAATGCCTCCCGTGAAGTGCCGCCGGCGGTCTGTCCGAGATATTGACGTGCGTTCTTCAAGCGGAGCACTGACGAAAGTCCCGTCCCCACCCTCAACTCCTATAGGCGTCCCAAATATGAAGAGACTGATTACTTAGTTTTTCGAGAGAAGAGCCGGCACGGCTGACCGGTTCTTGCCGGTTACATCGGTTTGTCCGATTAATCTTAATAAACGCCAATCTTTATTCCTCGTTGAATCCGTCGGGCAAGCGTTCTAAACTGAGGACTTTGCAGGTGGACAATTCCCTCATAATCACCCTCGTCATACTCGCCACGGCCCTGATCGTCTTCGTGATCGATAGGCTGCCGGCAGACCTTGTCGCGCTGCTTGTCGCCGTTGCACTCGGGCTGACGGGCGTTCTGACGCCGGACGAAGCGTTCTCGGGATTCAGCCGCTCTGCGGTGATCATCATTATCGCGATCTTTATCCTCGCCGAGGCCCTAAAACGCGCCGGCGTGACGGAAGCCGTCGGTGCCCTTCTGCTGAAGATCGGCGGAAAAGGCGAGCTGCGACTGACCTTTGTCGTGATGGCCGCCGGGTCATTTCTTACTCTGTTTATGAACAACATCGCCGCAGCCGCAGTCCTTCTGCCGGCGGCATCCGGTGCAGCCAAACGCGCGGGAATCAGCACATCGAAAATTTTGATGCCGCTCGCATTCAGCACCGTCATCGGCGGCGCGGCGACGCTTTTTGCTACCGCGAACATAATTCTCAGCTCGCTGCTTCGCGACAGCGGCTTCGCCGGGTTCAGCATTCCGGAGTTTTTCTGGGTTGGTTTCCCGGTGGTGATCTCCGGAATTCTCTACATGGCAATTTTCGGACGCAGGCTCCTATCGGGTGAAACGGCGATCGAACGCACGCAGGCGCCAAACCGCGGCGACCGGGCCGATCTGATCTCGGCCTACGGACTCGAGCGGAACTTATTCAAGGCACGCGTCCCAAAGAACTCGTTCCTGATAAACAAACCGCTTTCGGAGAGCACTCTGCGTGAGGACTTTGGGGTCAGCGTGGTGGCGATCGAGCGACGCGGGCGGAAGCTTCTCGCCCTTTCGCCGGAGACCATGATCCGGCGAGGTGACGTCCTGGTATTCGAGGGCGACGAGGCCGACTTCCGACGCCGCGACGTAGAGCCGTTGATGGAGCACCTCCCGGCGAACGAATGGCGCGAGAGCGATCTGGAATCGCGCCAGATAGATATCGTCGAAGGTATGCTTGCACCGAGGTCGCGCTTGATCGGCGAGACGCTTCGCGGCGTGAATTTTCGCGAACGGTATGGATTGACGGTGCTCGCGATCCTGCGGAGGGACCAGGAGATCTCGTTGAATCTTGCTGACGAGCCACTTCAGTTCGGTGACGCGTTGCTGCTGCAGGGCACGCGGGAACGCCTCGCGATCGCGGCAGCGGATCCCGATCTCATCTTGCTAATGCCGCAGGAGACGCGGCAGATCACGGCCCCGGCAAAGGGCAGCGCGGCGATCGTGATCTTTATAGCCACGATCGCCCTCGCGATCACCTTTCCCGCGATCATCGGTCCTGTAATGCTCGGCGGAGCGCTGGCAATGATGCTGACGCGCGTTATAAGCACCGATCAGGCGTATTCGGCGATCGGCTGGCAAAGCGTTTTTCTCGTCGCCGGAATGCTGCCGATGGGGATCGCTCTCGTGAAGACAAATGCGGCTGGAATGTTAAGCGGCTATCTGGCATCTGCTGTCGGTGACGGTGGTGCATTCATTATCGCCGCGGGGCTCGTCGGCGTAACCATTGCCCTTGTACAGATTCTGAATACCGCCGTCGTCGCAACGATCATGGGTCCCATCGCGATAAATATTGCCCAGCAGACGGGTGTGGATCCGCGAGCTCTTGTAATGAGCGTCGCAGTCGCGGCAGCGATGGCATTCGTCACGCCGCTCGGTCATCCGGTCAACGTGCTGGTAATGGGTCCGGCCGGTTACGGGTTCAGAGACTTTGTGAAAGTCGGCCTGCCGTTGGCGGTTCTAATGTTTTTTGTGACGATGCTGTTCCTAAATCTGTTCTGGTTGTAAATTGCCTGCTCTTGTTACGTATCACGAGCGAAGGACAACATCGGAGCGCACAGGTCATTTTCCAGTGATCTCATCATCGAACTTGTCCGAGGCCTCTTCCGGTTTGGGCACCAGGAAGTAGAACTTGCCAGCTTCTTCTGACGAGATCGGCGATCCCAATAGTTCCGCAGCGTAAGACAGTACGGGATCGATCCGCTTGTAGATGGCGACCTGTCCCGGAGTCACGCGGACATCCGGCATAACGCCGCGTCCTTCGAGACGGTTCCCATCGGACATTATGAAATCTGCAATGGAGATCGATAGTCGTGAAAGGTAGTACGGAGTGCTGTCTCCAGAAAGCGAAGGCGCTCGTGTTTCCGTTGCGATTCCGTACCTCACGCTTGTCATAACACCGCCCATGCTGACATCGCCCGCCACGCGACCGCGTTTTTCGATCTGGATCACACGCGAAAATACTTCGGCCGCTGAGCCTGTTTCGCTGTCGATCAAAACCATGAGATCCCCGTTATACGCATCATTCCGACGTCCTTTGGCGATTCGTTCCTTTGTTTTTCGGCGCAGCTTTTCGGTTCCGATCGTTACATCACGGTCAAAGAACCAGCCTACGAGGTGAATTTCGGTATCAACATATCCGCCGGTATTACCGCGAAGATCCAGGATCAGTTTGTTTCGCGGCATTACCTCTTTCATCATCTTATCGATGACACTCCGCTCAACTTCAAACGTCCGAAGCTTGCATGCGGTAATGTCGGAGCCGATCGCGACGCAAGTATACGGTTTCGCCTGTTCATCAGCCTTTCGTTTCTTTCTCTCTTTTTTACGTTCCTCCGGCGATATGAACTTCGATTTAAAAGAGATCTCTCGGTCTTTTCTATCCGCGTCTCGGACCTTCAGTTTGATATCCTCCTGCGGTTCCAAAGCGTAGATTATGTAATGAATAAGCCAGAGATTGTTACGTGTTGGGGTTTGGCCATTAAATTCCAAGATCTGATCGCCGGCCTTAAGTCCCATCACTGCGGCGTCGGAACCTTGTTTGACGTCGGTAACGAAACACCGGTCCCCGATCACCGACATCGAGAATCCGTACTCGACCCTATACAGCAAGTTCGGCGGATAAAATATGGTGTGCGAATCATTAAGCCCGAGCAAAAAATCGGCGATCGTCCGGTAGATATCCGCGTTTCTTTCTAAAGTCCCGATCCTTTCTTCGGCGGCTTTGAATTTCGCGTTCAAGTCGTACCCGTTAAAAGCCTCGTCATAATACTTGAAATCGAGGACCTCTTTGACCTGTTTCAGAATATCGAGACCGCGAGCACGATTTAATTTCGGTGTTTCCTTTTTTACTCGAGCATCGGCCGGCGCCTGGGCTACGGTTCCGACTTGCAGAGCCGCAAGCAGAAGTGCTGGAAGGGCGATTCGTATAATACGCGTGCGCATTAAAAATCTGAGTGTCTTAGCCATAGAAGTTGACCTTCAATTGATCGCAGATATGCGGTGTAAGTTGAGACGTTCCCGATAATCAGATGTTCACAGCTTGCAAGAACCGCATCCTCGATTCCGCACAAGGAAGTTGTCTTCCGCCGTTCGCCACCAGTTTAGTCCTATCATGGCCGAATGCAAAAATTATCGTTTCAACAAATCGAAACGCAAACCGGCACGCAGAGATCTCGGGGCCGCGACGGTCAGGTTCGGTGTCAGACCGATGTCGTAGCGCGTGTCGAGGATGTTCTCAACGGCGGTGAAGATCTGCACCTCTTCTGTAAGCCGGTACGACGCGAAAACGTCGCCCGTGAGGTAAGGCCGCAGCTTGAGAGAGTTCAGATCGTCTTCGAACTGGCGACCAGCAATTCTCCCCTGTAACGCTATGGAAAGTCGTGACGGACTGTATGCCGCCTGGAAAGTCATCTGGTGCCGTGCGACCTGCGGGACAAAGTTGCCGACGAGATCCGGGCTCGCCGGAAACGCGGACACTCTCGAATCAACGAACAGGTAGCCGGCCGATAGTTTAAGATCGGGACGCACGCGAAACTCCCCGTCAAACTCGACACCGGCGGCGCGTGTTCGGCCTACATTCCGGCGCTGGCGTGTGGTGAAAGCTGGGGTCGTGCTGAGCGTGACACTGACGACCGGATCGGATACGGCGGCGTGAAAGAAATTTCCACGGAGCCAGACACGTCTTTTCAGACCACTGTAGTTGAGCCCGGATTCGAATGTGTCCGCCCGTTCGGCGTCGAGATCTGCGTTCGCAAGCGTAAGCACATTGCCAACCCGGAACGCCCGGTAGAGCTCGTTGAGCGTGGGAGCGCGAAACGATCGATTGTAGGAAGCAAAGATCGAAAGGTTTGGATCTATCTCATAGACCGCCGCAACTCGCGGGCTAAGTGAATTCTCTGCCCGATCGGGAAATACTGTCGTCGCCGTAATACCGGTGGCAATATTTCGCGTCGCGGAAAGAGCCCCGAAGTTTGTCCACTGGTCGAAACGCGCACCGAGATGCAAGTTAAGGCGCGCTGCTACTTGCCATGCGTCCTGAAAGAAAACTGAAACGCTTCGCTCATGACCGCCCGAGCCGACAAGCGAATTTGCGATCCCGTTCGCAAAAACGGTCTCGTCGCTAAATCCGCGGACCTCGCGATACTCGATACCGCCGGTCAGAAGGTGTTGCTTCAACGGCCGGGACCATATGAGGCTCGCACCCTTCGCCTGCGAGGGAACGCGCTGAATTCGCGAGAGAGTCTCGGTGTTCCGGTTATTCGATATGGCTGAGAAGATCTGGTCGTAAACCTGCGTCTCGATGAACGAGCGGAGCTGAAACGTGCCGAAGCGTGAATTCGAAAGATCTGCACCGCCCGCGGCCTGACGAAAGTACGTTCGGTTGTTCGTCAAGCGCGTTCCGTTGTCGCGACGCTCGCCGAAAAGATTTCCCCGCACGAATACTCTGTTCGACAGTTGGGAACCGAAGCTTCGCTGGATGGTGACGAGTCCGCTGCCGTGCCGGCTGTTGGCTTCCGTATCGGCGAGTCCGCGTTCGTCTTCTGCTGCCGGAATGTAGCCGGCTGTTTGAAAGCCCTCGGCGGCGACACTGACGCTCCACTTCGACCTTGAATACCATCCGAAGACTCCCGCGTCGAAACTCGACTGCGTCCCGCCTGAGGTTTCAATGCGAAGGACGGGATCTTTATCCGAGACGCCTGTCTCGATGGCTATCGCTCCGCTCAGCGCCGATGTTCCGTACAACGAACTGGCTCCGCCGCGCAGAACTTCGATCCGCTCGACCGCGACCCGCGGCACGCGCGACCAGTACGTCCAACCGCCGAACGCATCATTCAACGACAACCCGTCGAGCAAAACGCTCGCTCGACTCGCCCCGCTGCCGGCCAGTCCGCGGAGATTTGCACCTTGCGTAGTTGGATTTGAAGTCTTGCTGGAGCTGCGTCGAAACAGCGAGAATCCCGCTATCTGGCGCAGTAGGTCGTCGGTTGTCTGAGCGGCCGTCGTCTCCAGCGTTTCGCGATCGAGAGCGACGACACTCGCGGGTGTCTCCGCTAATCGGGTAGGGATGCCGGTGATTGAGACCGTGACGTCGCCGGTCACCTCGGCGGGTTGAAGAACGATCGTGAAGCTGCGAACGCTGTCGTTTGCGAGTGATCGTTCGAACAGTGCGAAACCGCGAGCCACTACACTCAATCGGGATCGCGGTCCGATCGTAGCCACAATCGAGAAACTGCCGTCGTCATTTGTCCTTGTTCTGCTCTCGACAGTCGTCCCATCTCGCACCGCAATCTCCGCGTCGCGGATTGCGGAGCCATGCGTGTCAACAACCACGCCGGTAATCGTCTGGGCAGTTGAAATCAGAACCGCCAGTAACGTGATCGACAGACAGGACAATATCCGCACGACATAATTGTACCGAAGACTTACCTTTTGTCTTGAAGGTCGTCACGTTATCAGCTGCTTTTCGCTGGTGCGCATTTACCTCCTATTCTCCTTGAGCCACTTCGTCCACCAACGCTGTAGTTCCTTTCTATTCTTCACCTCCGAGACGTAGTTGAAATACGCGTAGATACCATTTGTTCTCCACTCTTCAGCATACTTCGGAGAAAGGCTCTCGATCATCAAATTTTCCCATTCTGAGTCGTCCCGGCTAACGATATCGAGGAGAGTGAGTACTGCTGTATCGCCGACTTTGTAGTGTTGCCAGTGCGGTACGGAGTATCTGGGGTCGGGCATTGGCCTCGTGTCGGATATCTTCTCGACGAGGCAGGGTATTGCGTCATCACCCTTCGCAATCAGACTTTCGTAGATAGGATCGGTGATAGTTGGGTCATGAGTCGGCATCGTGTCTATGCTGATAAGTCGGTCGCAAAGCTCAGACGACGACATGCCTGAGATATGGATGTGGATGGGCGGCTTAATGCTCGCCGGTGTCGGCTGAAGGTCGGGTTCGGGATCCGCGATCTTATTGGCAACTTCAGTCGACCTGGAGCAAGCAAGGGAAAGGACAATACAAAAGGCCACCAGAGAAGCTTCTTTTCTCATAGAAAGTCCCCAGCTTAACCCAATCTAACAGTTCGCACGGCCAATTTCTCGATCCGCTCCCGACGTACCTCAAACCCGATCCCCGGACCCTCGGTTGCTGTGATCGTTCCCTGCGGCGAGACTTCAACCTCGGGCGAGATGATGTCTTCGTGCCAATAGCGCTTAGACGCAGAGACGTCGCCCGGCATTGTGTACCCCTTGAGTGTGGAGATCGCGATGTTATGGGCACGGCCGATGCCGGATTCGAGCATGCCGCCGCACCAGACCGGAATGCCGGCCAGACGACAAATTTCTTCTATCTTCTTCGATTGCGAATGACCACCCACACGCCCGTTCTTGAGATTGATGATCTTTCCCGATCCCAGCTCGATCGCCTTCCGTGCGTCATCGGGCGACTTGATCGGTTCGTCAAGACAGATCGGCGTGCGGATCTCTCGCTGCAGCACCGCGTGGTCGATGATGTCGTCGTAAGGAAGCGGCTGTTCGAGCATCATCAGATCGAAGTCATCCAAGCTCTTTAGCTTGTCGATGTCGGCGAGCGTGTATGCCGAGTTCGCATCACCCATCAAGAGGATGCCGGGAAAGTTCTCGCGCACACGTTTGATTACGTCGTAGTCCCAGTGCGGGGCGATCTTAATCTTGATCCGCTGGTAGCCAGCTTCGACTTCGGTCCGTATCTTTTCCAGGAGCTGATCAACGGAATCCTGGATACCGATCGAAACGCCGCAAGCGATCTCGCGACTGACTCCGCCGAGGCGCTTCCATAGCGGAACGCCAAGCTTCTTCGCCTCAAGATCCCAGCAAGCCGTTTCGATCCCGGCTTTCGACATCCGGTGACCGCGTGCCCGCTTCATCAGGTCGAAAACTTCCGACGCGCTTTCAACCTCTTTACCAACGACCATCGGTGCAAGGATCTTTTCAGTTGTCACCCACGCCGAATCGGTCCACTCATCCGAATATCCTGGGACCTCACCGCATGTCATCTCGCCCCAACCTTCAGCGCCGTCAGGATCCTCGACCCGTACCAGGATGATGCGTCGCTCGTAAGTACGCCCGAAACTTGTTTCAAAAAAATGAACCAGGGGGAGATTGATCTCAGTGAGCTGGATTGAGGCTATCTTCATAAGGGCGGCAAAGACAGTAGGTTAGTAATTGTCGCCACTGAATGCAATTCTATTCGGTTATCTCAAACTGCACGAACTGCGTCGCGGTGTTTCGCTTCGGTTTTGCAAGATGGTCCGTGATAACGATCTGGAGCACATAATCGCCGGGAGCCATTTCGCTGCCTAGCGCCAACGCTGAGGTGTACTGTAAAGCCGTCGGCATACTGCTCGGCATTTTGGGGACGGGCTGGACCTTGCCCTCGAAAACTACCTTTCCATCACGGAAAAGCCTTGTCTGGTAACTCAGATTAGGGCTCGTCGCCGCCTGCTTTGCGTTATAGATCGAGAAGCCATAGTTCAGGACCGTTCCGCGCTTGAACTGCCGCAGAGACGTATCGTTCAACGGGCCAGTGGGTCCTAGGGTGGCCGGCTGTCCGCTGTCTCGTTTTTGCCATTCGCTGAAGGTCACGTTCTCGAGCACGACACCGGAGAGCTGCAGCCGGTCCTTCTTCAGATTTGGTACTTCGACAAATTGATTTGCAGAACCAAGCTTGTCCGTCAGGTGATCCCGCAGCGCGATCCGAAGCTGATATGCGCCCGGCTTCTTTACAGGAAAAGCAAAATCATAGACAAAGCCATGCTTCACAAAGTTCTGAAGGTTGTCCTTTCTTATCGTCATCGTATACGTTTTCGAGATCTGGTCGATGACCACGCCGTTGTCTCCGAATCCCGCAGCAAAAACATCGAATACCGCTTGCTTGGACCCATCGGGCATATCACTTAGTTTTATGTCCTGTGCCCGCACGTGGACGAGTGAGCGGATGATATTCCCTTCTTTTGGTGAGTTATAAAACAACGCATTAAGCCGGAGAGCGATGTCCTGGACTGCGAAAGGCGAAGTCAGAGCCCCTAAGAGCCGCTCGCCAGGCGTCTGCTGCGGGCGATTTAACCTTTCATCGCTGATGCCGAAAAAGCCGCTCCGGTATCTGACATTCGTGCCGGGACGTTTGACCTTGATCTCGAGTCGATTAAAACGCCGGATCTTGGGATCGAATGTCGCCTCGTCCGGTTCGTAACCTATAAGGTAGTAACTTTGATCGTCAAGGATCCGACGAATGCCGGAGCTAAGGTCATTGTTGTTAGTGATCGAGATACCGCCTGTCTGGCGGGCAAGATATCGAAGCCCTTCCTGAGTATCCAGCAGTCGGTCGCGACGATTGGCAATCTCACGTTCGATTTGTTCCACACTGCGACCGCTTGTGTTGTCAGCAGCGGTCAGGCCGGTATATTGCAGCCCGCGAGCGTCCATCGTGTAAACGACGACCGAGGCGCGATTTGCCATGTCCACAAGGCGCCGCAGGCTCCCGAGCACGCGACTAGAATCTCGGAACCCGCTCGCATCCCGCGTAAAAAGGCTGAACCCGTCGGAGAGCAGCATGACCGATTTCCGGCCTGGCAGGTCCTGCATACCGCGGATCACGTAGTTAATGGCTCCAAGTGTGCCGGTCGCGAAGAGGCTTTCGCGGAAATCGTCGAATTCCCGTTCGATTCCTTCAGGTGTCCGTTCTCCCGGGGCCGGATCATCGTCGTCTTCGGTCGGAGCTCGGGCTTGCAGGGGAGCGAAGGCGCCGATATTCCCTGCTCCCAGGGAGTTCCACCGCACCCGTTCTATTGCGGCGTGAAGCTGACGTTTGTCATTCGTGAATTGCTGCAAGGCGCCGATCCCGGCACCCGTTCGTATGATCGCGACGAGGTCCCCGTCTTGCATCTGTTCGTCGACAAACTTTTTGAGCGCACGGCGAACAAAGTGCGTGCTCTCAAAAGAAAGCGTGAGATCGTCTACGACCAGTGCGATAGTTCTCCGAACCTGTTCCACTCGCACCCGAGACGGAGGAAGAGCCACACCGGGGGCTTCTTTCTCTTTCTCTTTTTCAGCTGTCTCGATCACCCGGGCGTTGGAGATAAAAGAAAAGTTCGTGATCTTCTGCTTTTCGCCGTTTTCGTAAACCTCTATTTCGTCGGGCCGAAGGTCTGTGACAATGTTTCCCCGTTTGTCCGTCACCGTAACATCGAGCTGTATCAGGGTGGTCGTGATCTTTACGACGTCCGTCTCGTCTGCCGGCGGCGGCGTCGGCGTCGGAGTCTGGCCGGCAGCATACCCGAAACAGCTGAGCGTCAGAAGAGCAAGGAGTGTAATGTTTCGCATTTAGTTTTCTCTAGACGGTGGACTTTCTTTGTTATCATATAACCGTTTATTGTGTCTTTTGAAACAAAAAAGTGTCACGAGCAGCGATAACCCGCCGCGTTTTCCGCATCCAAATTGCCTGAGGTAGTGTTATTCATGATCAATCCGATTCTTCGCTTCGTATTTGCTTTCACATTCGCGCTCACCGCCTTCACCGTGGGGTGTTCTGCCCAGCAGACCGAGGAACAGGCTCTGGCGAACCTTCGCCAGATGTCTCGCGACGGCCAAGCCCCGTCGGAAGGTTATGTCGCAGGGATCGAATCGCGCTTTGCGGGAAAGCGAACAGGGATATTGGCGAAGCTCGTTCGTGCAAAGATCAAGTTCGATAACAAGGACTTTGCCGGAGCCGCGGCGTTGCTTAACACCGATGACTTTCGCACTAAAACAAAGGTTGCGGACCATGCGTTGTGGCTTCGCGGCCTCGCACTGCAGGAATCCGGAAACCACGCGGCTGCGATGACCGTGTTTGAGCGGCTTGTGACAGATTTCCCGGATTCGCTCTATGTGACGAGCTCCCGGATCAAATGGGGAGCATCGGCTATCCGGGCCGGGCAAACGGGGATCGTTGCAGCGAAACTTTCGGATCTGATCGACTCGCAAAATGCCGAAGCGACCCTACTCGCGGCGCAGGCTGCAGAGGCGGAAGGGAACCAGACGGACGCGGTCCGTTTTTATCGCCGAGTTTACTTTTACGGCGCGGGTACCGACGCCGCTAAGGAGGCGGAAGCGAGACTTACTACCTTGTTGCAGCCGCTCTCGGCACAGTCCGCGGACGAGGCATTGCATCGTGCCAGCCGACTCAGCAGCGCAAAGGATCTTGCGGGAGCGGAAAAAGCGTTCAACGAGCTGAGTTCATCGTATCCGACGGCGATGACAGCAGGGGCGAGACTTCGTCAGCTGACTACTCTTGCGAATCTTAGAAAGGCAGCCGAAGCCCAGACGGCGTTCAATGCCATCCCTGCGTCTGCGAAGGAAAGGGAGGAAGCTTATTACCAGCTCACGATGGCGTATGCCCGAGCGCGGCAGTGGCCGCAGGCCCGCACGACGGCAGAGGCGATGCGTGCGCAATTCCCGAACGGCAAGCTTACTGCGAAGGCGTGGGTGGACGCGGGAATGGCCGCTCGCGATGCGAAGAACAAACTCGAAGAACAGTCGTTCCTACGTGCAGCGGTCAGTAATTTCCCGAACGCGGTAGAAGTTGCCGGAGCTCAATTCGAGCTTGCCTGGCTGGCGCATGAGAATAAGGACTACGCGACATCGTCACGTATGCTGACCGAGCATCTCGCCCGCTACGCCGAACGCGATACGACCAACCGTGGCAAGGCAGGATACTGGGCGGCACGTGATTCGGAACGTGCAGGAAAAACTGCAGAGGCTTGCGCACTGTACGAAGGCGTCATCTACCGGTACTCGGCGAACTGGTACGGATATCTTGCCCAGCAGCGGCTCGCGGCGATGAGCTGCCCGTCGACCCAGCTCCCTCCGGATTCTCTGGCCGCCAAAGCAGCGGCCGCACTGAGGCCGATAACTGTCGCTCCGGAAACTTCAACAGCTAGAGAATTGGCCCGGGCCGAAAAGAGCGAGGAACTTGGCCTCGTCGGACTCTTCGACTGGGCTATCGAGGAGCTGGAGGAGGCAAAGAAGACCGCGCAGAACTCTCCGAAAATAAATCTCGCACTCGCGCAGCACTATCAGCTAAAGGGGGACAACGTGAACGCGCTTCTATCGCTC
>DASUSJ010000312.1:0-5937 GCA_036375155.1 Pyrinomonadaceae bacterium | reverse complement strand
AAAAAAATCCAAAATGCCGAGTTTAAGTGGAAAAATAAGAATGAAAGAGTGTATGCTTGTTCATTAGGCGTTTGGGGTCCAAGCTCACTTCCTAAAATCATACCGAGTAGCGATGTTCGAAGGCAGCGGCAACTCTTCAAGCAATCTAAAACCCTTCTGAATTGCAGGTTCAGAGTTACATCAAAAAATGGCGTTAAAATCTTTGTTTAGTTTATTTTCGAGCGACCTCGCTATCGACCTCGGAACAGCGAACACGCTTGTCTACGCGAAAGGTCGCGGAATCGTAGTGTCTGAACCGTCGATCGTTGCGATCAATAAAGTCACCAACCAAGTTGAGGCAGTCGGCCGAGATGCTAAAGAGATGCTTGGCCGCACCCCGGGCAACATAGTCGCGATCAGGCCGATGAAAGATGGCGTCATCGCAAACTTCGAGGTGACCGAAAAGATGCTCCAGCATTTCATCCGGAAGGCGCACAACGGGAAATCCTGGGTCCGTCCGCGAGTCGTCATCGGCATTCCCTCCGAGATCACACAGGTCGAGCGTCGGGCGGTTGAGGACTCGGCATATCGCGCGAAGGCGTCGGAAGTTTACCTCGTCGAGGAAGCAATGGCAGCGGCTATCGGCGCCGGTCTTCCCATAACCGAGCCGCACGGCAACATGGTCGTGGATATTGGAGGCGGTACGACCGATATCGCGGTCATTTCCTTGTCCGGCATCGTGTATTCGCGAGCCGTTCGCGTTGCAGGAAACGAGATGGACGAGGCGATCACGCAGTACATCAAACGCAAATACAACTTGCTCATCGGGGAACGAACTGCCGAGGCGATCAAGATCGCCCTTGGAAGCGCGTTTCCGCTGGAAGAACCTCTCTCGATGGATGTCCGCGGCCGAAACCTCATTGAAGGTATCCCCAAGACCATCACGATGACGGACGAGGAAATTCGAGAAGCTCTCTCGGACGCCGTCTCGACGATCATTAACGCTGTTCGAGTCGCACTTGAGCGGACGCCTCCCGAGCTCTCGGCTGATATCGTCGAACGAGGTATCGTGCTCACGGGCGGCGGAGCTCTGCTTAAGAATCTCGACAAGCGTTTGATGATCGAAACCGGGTTACCAGTAGTTATCGCGGACGACCCCCTTTCGTCCGTCGTTTTGGGCACCGGGAAAATGCTCTCCGACATCGAACTTCTAAAACGCGTTAAGTGGGATAATTCACTAATGACAGGAAACTAGTTTAGTGGTGAATGGTGAGTGGTGAGTGATATGTAATAGCTTCACTCACCGTTCACCGTTCACCGTTCACCACTAATCAGGATGGTTGAGCGTAGTCAACAGGAAGTATGGCGGATGACACCTTGGCTGGTGATTATTCTGCTTTTGGGTAACTTCATGCTGATGGCCTTCGACGCCCGGGAGATCACCTCGGGTCAACGCATCATCAGGGTTTGGTCCCAGGCCCTCGCGGATTTTGTTCAGTCGCCAGTCACAAGCCTGACGTCCGGCGTCTCCAACTACTTCAGCTCAATCTCAAACCTCCGATCAGCACAGAGCGAGAATGATGAGCTCAAGCAGCGTGTTCAGGAGCTGCAGCTTGAGATCCGGGGTAAGGAAGACCTCTCTGCCGAGAACCAGCGACTCAGATCACTTCTGAATCTCAAGGAAGTCAGCAAGTATAAAGTGCTTACGGCACAGATAATCGGGCGCGACCCGAGCGTCTGGTTCGATTCATCGATCATAAATCGCGGCAGTCTTGACGGTGTGAAATTGAATATGCCGGTGGTGACCGATGGCGGACTTGTCGGACGGGTCACCGCGGTTGGGCCACTCACCGCTCAATTCGATCTGATCACTCGAGATAAATCAGGCGTTGGCGGTGTGGTCGGCGAGATAGGCTCGTCCAACATTCTCGGCGTCGTCGCCGGCACCAGCAAGCGTGACCTTGTCGAGATGAAATACGTTGCCGGCAGCGCCGATGTCCAGCCTGGGCAGGTCGTCTACACAACAGGACAGGACGGAATCTACCCGCCGGGGTTAAAGATCGGCGAGATCGTCGAGGTGAAGTCCGGCTCGGCAACCGTGCCGCACCAGATATTTATCCGGCCGAGCGCCGGGATCAATTCGATAAAGGAAGTCGGTGTGCTTTTGTACGAGCCGCCTGAACGCAGCGAGTTCGACCAGAAACTCCCGAACGCATTAAAGGACGCGAAGAAGTAACGGCTGATGGAAAATATCAAGATCACAGTTGCGTTGATAATTGCCGTGCTGCTTCAGTGGACGCTTCGGAATGTTGCCGAGCCATTCGCTTATATCGATTTTCCGCTAATCATCGTCGTCTATGCCGCCCTTCAACGGAACTCGATCAAGGCGATCTTATTCGGCACCGTCGCAGGGATCGCCGTAGATGCGCTCAGCAGCGGTCTTCTGGGTGCCAACGGCTTCTCTAAAACCTTGATAGCATACCTGGTTTCGGAGCTCGCGCGCCGGGTCTACATGGACAACCTTTTACTTCGCATTCCCGTCATAGCCGGGGCTTGTGTGTTAGACGATCTGGTTTATTTTGGAATGCATTGGCTGCTCGGACAGCCGCCGACCGTCCCTGTATTCGTCGTCATTTCGTATACGCTGATCGGAACCACTATCGCAGGGACGATCACTTATCTTTTGTTGGATTTTGCACTGGCAGAAAGGGTTCGTTCGCGGCGGCGCGAAGTGTTCCCGACTCGCCGGCAGACACGTCGCCGAAACCCCATTCGTCTAAGCAAATAAAGCTGCTATGAAGCTTAACGAGCATTCACAAAATCTTGGTCTCCGGATCATCACCATCCAGGTCGTCGCATTCGTTTTGCTCGCGATCCTCGGGGTACGTCTTTATTACCTCCAAGTCGTTAAGGGTGAGCACTACAGCGAACGAGCTGAGAATCAACGCATTCGTCATATTCCTATCCCCGCGCCCCGGGGCGTGATATTCGACCGCAACGGGAAGATCCTCGTCGATTCCCGGCCCACGTGGAACGTCGTCCTCTCGAACGAGCCCATCAAGAAGATCGATGTTACATCGCGGGTTGAAGAGTATGCGCTGGGCCTGAATCTTGAAACAAGTTTCGTCGTTGAGCGGCTGAATCTGATAAAGAAGCAGAATGAGTTCGAGACGATGGTTTTGAAGGAGAATGCGACCATGCAGGACATCGCATGGGTCGAATCTCATTCGCTCGAGTTTCCGGAGCTTCGCATTGAAAACCAGCCGCAACGTTACTATCCACACGGTACGCAGCTCGCACATTTTCTCGGATACGTTGGTGAGATCAGTCCGAAACAGCTCGAAAGCGACGAGTGGAAGGATAAGGGTCTAAAAGCAGGTGACATCATCGGCAAGGGTGGGCTCGAACAGTATTACGATGAGTTTCTTCGGGGCAAACCTGGATACCGAAAAGTGATCGTCGACAGCCGCGGTCGTGTCCAGAGCGAGATCGGGATCGTCCCGGCCCAGGCCGGGCAGGATATGGTCTCGACGATCGATCTTGATATACAACTTGCCGCCGAACAAAAACTAGCCGAGTCGGCGTCCAAGCGCGGGACGATAATCGCGATGGATCCTAACAACGGTGAGATCCTGGCAATGGCCTCGCTCCCGTCATTTGATCCCAACGTATTTGTCCAGGGAAGCAAAACACCCGAAGGCAGGAAACAGATCGCAGCGTATTGGCAGGACGAGAAACGCCCGCTTTACAACCGCGCGATACAGGGACGTTATCCTCCGGGCTCGACGTGGAAGATACCGGAATCGGTCGCCGCTCTCCAGCAAGGCGTGATAACCGTTAAAAATTCCAATATGGCGTGCGGCGGCGGTATCCAGATCGGTTCGAAATTCACCCGCTGCATGGGCAGCCACGGTTCACCTCCGCTCTCATACGCCATCACCAGATCTTGCGACGGATATTATTACCGGCTCGGTTTGAAGATGAAGATCGAGGGGATGATCGAAATGATCGAGACGTTCGAGTATGACAAACGCACCGGCGTCGATCTGCCAAGCGAGAAGATCAGCCAGACCCCGAAGAGCTGGAAGCCGATCGTCGAAAAGCGTGAAGGCAGGTGGAGCGACATCCGCACGGTTTACGCCTCGATTGGACAGGACACCGTAGTTGTCACACCGATATCGATGCTCCGTGCAGTTGCGAGCATCGGCGTAAAAGGTCGGATGCAGACGCCGCATTTCCTGAGAGAGTTCAGGCCGATCGGCGCTGTAGGTGAAGAAGGTGACATGGCGTACATTCCGCCACGCGACGGCTTCGTATTCCAGTACTCCGAACCCAAGCTCATCCAGATGACGCCCGAACAGGAAGAGCTGGTCGTGCACGGTATGTGGGCAGTGGTCAACGGCGGAGGAACGGGCGCCGGGATTCGTATTCCCGAGTTCGAGATCGCCGGCAAGACTGGAACGGCGCAGGTCGCGGAATTGGGTAAAGACGTCGGAGCAAACAAGGACCATGCATGGTTCGTCAGTTTCGCACCGGCTTATAAACCCGAGATCGCCGTCATTGCGCTCATCGAGAACGTCGGCTTCGGCGGAAGCCACGCTGCACCGGCTGCAAAGGGAGTTTACGAGGCTTATATGGCGACGAAGGGAATTGCGCCGTCGACTATTGAAGTGACCGGCGGTGAGGTAGACGCGAATCCGAATCGGCCTGCGAAGCCGAATGGAGATGCGAACGCGAATACAAATTCCAGAACTTCGAATTCAAATTCCCGGGGCCAGCAGGCCGTCGACTAAAAACAAATGGTAGCGATCATCGAAAAACGCGATCTCCGGGATTTTGACTGGCTGACCACATTTTTGGCGCTGGCTATCGCTTCGTTCGGGATCTGGCAGATCCACAATGCACTACCGACCGAAAGCTATTGGTCCAAACAGATCATCGGGCTTTGCATCGCGATCGTCGCCTTTCTCGTCATTGCCTTCAGCGATTATCGGCGGATCATCGAACTTGCCCCGTTCTTTTATGGGTTCGGGCTTTTGCTGCTCGCGCTCGTACTTACCCCGCTCGGAGTTGAAGTCAATGGTCAGCAGGCGTGGCTGAAACTTCCGGTGATTGGCCAGTTCCAGCCGTCGGAATTTGTAAAGATCCCGACCGTCCTGATGCTTGCGAAGTACTTCGGTGCGAAAAGATCGGGGTCGTTAAGTCTTCGAGAGGTATTGGTCGGATGCGCGATACTCGCGGGTCCGGTCGGTTTGATCATGCTCGAGCCGGATGCCGGGCAGGCGCTGACATACTTTCCCATCCTGGCGGCGGTGCTGTTTCTTTCGGCGATCCGTATCCGATACGTCATTATTGCTCTCGTCGCGGCGGCGATATTTATCCCCACGAGCTACTACGTCGGTGTGCAGACCGGCATGATCAAGCGCTATCAGCAGGAACGGATAAACGCGATCATAGATCCTGAGAGCGCGGATCCGCGGGGGTTTGGTTATCACACGATGCAGTCGATCATCACGGTCGGCAAGGGCGGCCTGTCGGGGATCAAGGGTGACCGGGAAACTTCGCAAAGTGTGCTGAAATTCCTTCCCGAACCCCACACGGATTTTATTTTTGCAGTCACGGCAGAAAACACAGGGTTCATCGGCTGCGTATCACTTCTGATCGCCTATGCTTTGCTGCTTTCGCGCCTGATCGCCGGAGCCCGGTCCGCGACTGAGCGCCCGGGCATGCTTGTTATAATGGCCATCGCAACGGCAATGGCGTTTCAGATCTTTATAAACGTCGGTATGACGCTCGGATTTTTGCCGGTCATCGGCGTTCCGTTGCCGCTGATGAGCGCGGGCCTGTCGGCCATTCTTTCGACTTTTATAGCGATCGGATTCGTAGTAAGTGTGAAGATGCGGCGGTTCGTGAATTAAGAGTTAAGAGTGCGCGATTTATCGCGGTCTTGATAGCGTT
>DASUSJ010000311.1:0-4065 GCA_036375155.1 Pyrinomonadaceae bacterium | reverse complement strand
TGCCCTCGCTAGCGCCTCTGCCGGATCAACACCGGCAGGCAGACGAAGAGAGTAATAAACCACTATCTCAGTCTTGTCGAAAGCATTTCGGTTTCCCCCCACTGGTATCAAGTTCCGCACTCCTCTCTCCTTAACGGTGCGCTGCTCGCGTAATTACATTAGAATTAAATGTGCTCCTGGTTGCGATTGTCTCTTCGGGCGAAAGAAGAATGTCCCTCCACCGCCCAGGGTTAACGCAACTATTGTGCTGTTAGTGAAATACGGAAATAGCATGCGATCACAAGCACTTTGCAGGGAGGCCGGCCACCTCGGTCAGTAAATTCTCGCGGGAGGTGTGGAATACAACACGCCGTGTAGGCCCACAGAGCCATGGGGAGCGTTCTATGTCAACTTATAAAGCAAATATCAAATGGGAATCTGATTCACCTGACACGTTCACAAAGAGCCGCTATACACGCGGCCACACATGGTCCTTTGACGGGGGCGTCGAAGTTCCTGCGAGTTCGTCGCCGCATTCGGTTCGGCCTCCCTATTCCGTCGAAGCCGCGATCGATCCTGAAGAAGCGCTCGTCGCGGCCGCAGCGTCGTGTCACATGCTGACGTTTCTCTGGCTCGCAGCAAAGAAGGGATTCACTATTGATTCTTACGAGGACAACGCGGTCGGCGAGATGACGACGGCGATGGACGGCAAGCAGTTCATATCGAAGATAACTCTCGATCCGAGGATCGAATGGTCGGGGGAGACACGCCCGACCGCGACCGAGATCACCGAGCTGCACCACGCTGCGCACGAGGGCTGCTATATCGCGAACTCGATCAAATCCGACATCATTGTCGCGGGAATTGAAAACCAGCTAACGGCGGTCAGCTGACAGCAACTGGTCCTGTCCCCGTTATTCAAAGTGTTAGCCAGTGCGTGGCTGCAGCTTCCTTTTGTCTATGGCTAATGATACCGACGCGCTCCTGTTCTGATCTCGACCACGAACTCGATTCCCTTCTCAGTGACGGGTATCGTCTCGACATGATCATGCCCGCAGACGCTCCGCGTGAGGCCATTTTGTCAAAAGATGGTGATGCGCTACGACTTGTTCTGAGCCCGGCCTTTAGGCGGCCAAAGTCTATCGTCTCGACAGCGGAAGCTCCTGTTGCCTCACCCAACAACCCGAGCAATTCCGTTAGTTCGCTTGAACTGCCGGCTAAAAACTGGACCAAGGGCCGTGCGGAAATGGAGTACCGCGATCTTATGCCCGGTCGCCTGGATGGACGGTTGGTCGCCTCGCATATCCGAATCAACAATGGCGGCGAGGTCCCGGACTACGTCCACTACCACAAGATCGGATTTCAGATGATCTACTGCAAATCTGGCTGGGTTCGCGTCGTGTACGAAGACCAGGGTCCGCCATTCGTGCTTTCGGTCGGTGACTGCGTATTGCAGCCGCCGGGCATCCGTCACCGCGTTCTGGAGGCGTCGGCCGGGACAGAAGTTATCGAGGTCAGCTCACCCGCCGAGCACGAGACTTGGGTCGATCACGAGATGATTTTACCGACAGCGAACCTTCTCCCAGATAGGGATTTCGGTGGCCAGCGCTTCGTGCGGCACGTCGCAGCTCAGGCGGAATGGGACGGGTCTTCCGGGATCAAATATCGCGACACTGGTATTCGAACAGCGACCGGTATCGCGGACGTGCGGGTGGTAAAAGCAGATGCGACGAACTCGAGGTTCCGCGCGAAAGCCTATCCCAACGGCATGTATTTCATCTTTGTCTTGAAAGGGAGCGCCCGGCTCAGCGGCTTTGAAGGTGAGAACCGAATGCTGCTACCTGACGACAGTTTTATTCTGTCGTCTAGCGAATCGCTTGAGATGCTCTTGTCGACCGACGCAGAGCTTCTCGATGTGGCGCTTTTCCGAATCTGAGCCGGAACGTTCAGGCAGGTCACCGGAAGCCCGGTACCGGTAGTGTCCCTTATCTGCGGCCCGCATATTCGTGGAAAAATTGTTGCTCGTAGGACGCGGGGATATAATAAGCCGAATCACCCGAACGTCATCGACATAAACCTATGAAAAGAAATGTCGCGTTTCGTATAGCCGTCGCAGGCGTACTGATTTACTTCTGCGTCGTGGCAGCCGCTGCCCAAACGCCGGTCAGAGATCTAAAGCCGACGGTGATCCTCATTTCACTGGATGGATATCGCTACGATTATCTCGAAAAGTTCAAGCCGGAAACACTCAATCGTCTGGCTCGTGAAGGTGTCCGTGCCAAATGGATGATCCCGTCCTTTCCTACAAAGACTTTTCCGAATCATTACACGATGGTGACAGGGCTCTATCCGCAGAATCACGGACTGGTAGAGAACAATGTCTACGATTTCGGTGAGATTTTCAGGATTGACGATCGAAAGAAAGTACACGACTCACGTTGGTGGTTAGGCGAGCCGATCTGGGTGACGGCCGAGAAGCAGGGTCAGATCGCCGGCTCGTATTTCTTTGTCGGATCTGAGGCGGAGGTCGGAGGAGAGCAGTCGACATTCTGGCGGACTTACAACGGCCGGGTCCCTCCTGAAATGCGCGTCGATAAGGTTCTCGGCTGGCTGGATCTTCCCGCCGAAAAGCGTCCGACCATAATCACGATGTATTTTAGCGACACCGACGATGTCGGACACGAGTTCGGGCCCGACGCGGAAGAAACTCGGTATGCTGCATTGAACGCCGACCGGTATATCAAGCAGCTCGTAGACGGGCTGGCGGCAAGAGGGATTGCCGATCGCGTGAATATCATTGTCGTCAGCGATCACGGCATGGCCCCGAGAGACCAGAGAAATGTGGTTGTGATGGACGATTACTTCGACACCAAGGACAAGACGCTCGCCGACCCAATTCTTACGACCGGAGAGATCTGGCAGATATTTCCGAGGCCCGGAAAGGAGCAATTGATAATCGATCGACTCAGAGGAATTAAGAACGCGACCTGCTGGCGGAAATCGGAGATCCCGGCGCGGCTGCACTACAGCAGCGGTCCCCGCATAGCCCCGATAGTTTGTACGTCGGAGGAGGGTTGGGCCATGACCAGCCGCGAACGTTTTGAGACGGTTCGGAAATCTGACGACTTCGATCAGGTGCGAGGGGCCCACGGATACGACAATAAATACGAATCGATGCGAGCGACCTTCATCGCCCGTGGCCCGTCTTTCAAATCGAACTACGTCGCCGAGCCGTTTGAGAACGTTCATCTGTACGAGATGATGTGCGCGATCCTTGGATTGAGACCGGCAAAGAATGATGGAAACCTCGACCGGGTGAGATCAATGCTGCGATAGACGTCACAGCCGGGCGTATCGATTGCGGCTTGGGGATGCGGGATGCGATCTCCTACGCCAGAGTGCGACAGTTCTCTTGTTTCGTGCACACCAAACTACGCGAATTCAGCAATCGGAATCCAAAGTCTTTACTCCGACCGGATCGTGACGATCGCAACCTCCGGCGGAACCATGAAGCGAAACGGCAAGATGCTGGTTCCGACTCCGCTCGTCACGAACATGTGCACACCCTCTTCTTCAATATGACCTTGAGCATACTTCTGCCCGACCGATGACGGTACCACGGGTGCGCCGATCACCGGGAGCCAAACCTGTCCACCATGAGTATGCCCCGCGAGCATCAGTTTCAGGTCAGGATTCAAGTGCTTCCAATAGTTCATGACATAGAGAATATCGGGACTGTGTTCCAGAACGATTATCTGTCCTTCCTTCGGGTAAGAACTCACGGTGGACCTTACTGTGATGTCGAACTGGCGCCACGAATCGAGTTGAAGGTGATCCCTGAGTCCGAGCAACCGCAAGGACACGCCCTTCTCGCGTATGATCGCGATCTCATTCTGGAGCACGCGATAACCGACCCGTTGAAGCTCCGTGGCGATCTCTACATCGTCGTACCATCCATCGTGATTCCCGAGGACAGCGAAGACGCCGTGCCTTGCTTGAAGCCCGGCAAGATTGTTCGCGACCTCCGAGACCGGCATGCGTAACGGTCGATCCTTGATCGGCTGGCGGGTGCGGCTTTGAGAAACG
>DASUSJ010000310.1:0-10510 GCA_036375155.1 Pyrinomonadaceae bacterium | reverse complement strand
AGGATCCCGAAGAGAGGTCACGGCGGAAGACTCGGGGCGGAACCCGGCGACCTGTTCATCCTCACTAACGTCGGGAAACACAAGTTTCTCGAGCGACGGGGCGACAACGTTTACGTTACTGTCCCGATAACCGTATCGGAGGCGGCACTCGGAGCGAAGATCGAGGTGCCAACAGTTGAAGGAAAAGCGCAGTTGAAGATTCCGGCCGGGACCGAATCAGGACAAAAGTTTCGGCTCCGCGAACGCGGCTTCCCGAGCCTGCGAAACCCGAACCTGCGAGGTGACGAGTTTATCGAGGTGAAGATCGTGCTGCCGAATGTGATCTCGGAGGAAACCAAGGGGCTTCTGCGGCAGTTTGAAAAGTTGAATCCGGAGAACCCAAGACGGGCAATGGGACTCGACTAGGGTTAGAGTTCAGAGTGCGCGATTCATCGCGTTCTTCGCCGGCATTCTACGGGCTAAAGCCCGAACTCTGAATTTTGACTTCTGACTTCTAGTGATGAAACGGAAGGTAAAAACTTACACGATCAGCGCCGTGGCGGAGCTTTACGATATTCACCCGCAGACGCTGCGATTATACGAACGCGAGGGATTGTTGAAGCCTTCACGTTCGGTCGGTAATACCCGACTGTACGAGGATTCGGATCTCGAGCGGCTCGAGGTCATTCTGTCGCTCACGCGCGATCTCGGTGTAAACCTGGCAGGCGTCGAGATCATTTTGAATATGCGCGAGAAGATGGATTCGATGCAGCGCGAGTTTGAACGGTTCTTCGAGTATCTAAAGGATCACGCCAGCGAGTTTTCGCGACCCGCCGGGTCATCAAGTCCGAGCGATGCCCTGATACCAATATCGCGCGCCCGCCGTGCTCAGTATGCGGAAGTGACTGTTGAAGAGGAGTAAGGGATCCTCAAGAGGAGCGTGGGGAGTTAGTGTTTTGGACGCCATCTCGCGTAGCGAGCGACAGCAAAAAGTCCCCAGCGTGAGCTTGGGGTATGCATGGAAACGATGGAGCTCGCCCATGCGAGCGGCAGACGTCTTTCGCACTCTACGCGAGCTCGCCGACATCACTGGCAATCTTACCCCCCGGGCTCACGAGCCTGTGTCAAACCGGAGAGCAGGCTGTTTAAATTGCCACTAGCTTCAGAGACTTTGCCAAACTGGGGCGCCGGCTGTTTGGCTTGTTTCAGCTAAATGACTACCTTCCGATCACCCTCAAGAACCTCAACTTCCCTACCTGAAGCAACGCCGGCTCGCCGGAATTGAAATCGATCTCGGCGGCCGCGGCGGTGATCTTCTCGCCGTTCAACTTTACACCGCCCTGTTCGATCAAACGCTTCGCTTCTCCTTTCGTCGCCGCCATACCTGTTTCCATCAACAGATCCGCTAGACGACGCTTCCCTGCCGGGATGACTTTTTCTTCGATCTCATCCGGGATCTCCTTCTTAACGAACCTGCGGTTGAATTCCTCCTCCGCCTTATCCGCGGCTTGTTCCGAATGAAGGTCGGCGATGATGGATTTCGCAAGGGCGACTTTAAGCTCTCTCGGGTGGTCCGCTCCGGAATCGCAACGGAACTTCATCACGTTTACGTCATCGATGCTCGTATCGGTCAGCAGCTCGTAGTATCGCCACATGAGATCGTCGGATATCGACATCAGCTTGCCGAACATCTGGTCGGGCATCTCTTCGATGCCGATGTAATTGTCGAGCGACTTCGACATCTTGTTCACACCGTCCAGGCCTTCGAGCAACGGCATCGTCATGATGACCTGGGGCTCCTGATCGAATTCGCGCTGCAGATTCCTTCCCATCAGCAAGTTGAATTTCTGATCGGTACCTCCGATCTCCACGTCGGACTCCAGAGCGACGGAGTCGTATCCCTGAACAAGCGGATAGAGCAGCTCGTGCAGCGAGATCGGTTTCTCCTCAGCCATACGTCTGCTGAAATCGTCGCGTTCGAGGATCTGCTTGACGGTCGTTTTTGCAGCGAGCTTCACAAAATCGGCCGCGTCGAACTTGTCCATCCACTCGCCGTTAAACCGGATCTCGGTTCTATCCGGGTCAAGCAGCCGGAACATCTGAGCCTTATACGTTTCCGCGTTCTCATTGATCTCCTCGCGCGATAGCGGAGGCCGCGTGACGTTTTTACCGGATGGGTCGCCGATCATTCCCGTGAAGTCGCCGATGAGGAAGATGACTGTGTGACCGAGGTCCTGAAATGCTTTCAGCTTTCTGATCACGACCGTGTGCCCGAGATGAATATCCGGTGCGGTCGGGTCAAGCCCGAGCTTTATCCGAAGCGGTTGCCCGGTCTGAGCGGACTGCTCCAGTTTTGTCTTCAGATCCTCCTCGCGGATCACATCGACCGTGCCTTTCCGCAAGAGTGCCAGTTGTTCGTCAATCGTCATAGTGATTAAATCTCAAACGTAGCAGGTATTTTGCACGACTGCTCGGTGATTTCACAAACAAATCAATTATGACCGACACACTGGAGAATGTTCATTTGAGTTTCATTGGCTGCGGAGTAATGGCCGAGTCGATGATCGCCGGCCTGCTGCGGCAAAACCTAGTCACGCCTGACAAGATCGTCGGCAGCCATCCACGAGAAGTGCGGCGGCAAGAGCTCGAGGCGAATTACGACATCCGTATGTTCGAATCCAACGCCGACGCTGCCGAGACTGTTCGTGAAACAGAGAATTCCGTCGTGATCCTGAGTGTCAAACCGCAAAGGATCTCGCGCGTGCTTCGAGATCTGAAAGGTGTCGTCGCACACAACGGACTCGTCATCTCGATCGTAGCGGGTGCGAAAGTTGAAATGATCTCGGAGGAGCTCGGCACCGATCACGTCGTACGTGCCATGCCGAATACACCTTCTCAGATCGGAGCCGGGATAACCGCATGGACGTGCGGTGAGAGCGTTAGCGAAAAAGAGCGTTCGCAGGTCCGGCGGCTACTGAGCGCACTTGGAAAGGAGCTCTACGTCGAAACGGAAAATATGATCGATATGGCAACATCGCTGAGCGCGACCGGTCCGACATATATCTTCATGGTGATGGAAGCCCTGACCGATGCCGGCGTGCATCTTGGTTTTTCGCGAGACATTGCTAAGGAGCTGGTGCAGGAGACCATGCTCGGATCGGTAAAGTTCGCAATGGAATCGCACAAGCACCCGGCTGAGCTTCGCAATATGGTCACGTCACCCGGTGGCACGTCGGCAGAGGCGATCTACCAGATGGAAAAAGGTACGCTGCGCACAGTACTCTCGAAAGCGGTATATGCCGCGTACAAACGTGCAGTTGATTTGGGTAAGAAATGATCCGGCGTAGTTGGTCTGGATTTGTCTGTTGGTGTCGGGTCGGTGGAAATCCGGGTCTTCTGTACTTGTATATTGAGATTCGGGCATTGTTAGTGTGGCTTCGTGTGGGTTAGTGGTTTCCAGTTCACCGCAAATCTGGAACCACTAAGCCACACGAAATCACACTAAGAAGAACACGAAATCGATACCGACCGTGCGCACTGTGGCTTCAAAAACGTTGGCGCTGGAACCACTGCAGACATTGAGAAGCACAGAAAAGCGATTCTAGGCTCCGACAGATACGCCCGAGAACCGGATCGCAATTATAGTTCAAAGTTTCCTGTACATGATGTATGCGTTCGTCATTCCGTTCTGCTTGTGATCGAAGGCGTCCGGGATCTCGCCGATTATCTCCATCCCGATACTTTGCCAGAGGCGGACCGCTGCAGTGTTCGACTTCACCACGAAGTTGAACTGCATCGCAGTGAAGCCGAGACGCCTGGCTTCATCGAGCGAATACTCACCCATCTTTCTTCCGATGCCCTTTCCTGACCTTTCAGGTGCGACCATGTACGCCGCGTTACAAACATGCGAACCGAGTCCCGGTTGATTGGCTTTCAGCCAGAAGGTGCCGACTATCACACCATCTTCCTCGGCGACGTACGTGTGTTTTTCAGGTGCAAACCAATATTCGACCATCTCGTCTTCCGGCGTGGACGGATCAAAGACATACGTGTCGCCACCAGAGATCACGGCTTTGATTATTTGCCAGATCGCGGACTTGTCAGACTCCGTCGCTTTTCGAATACCGTTCATAGGATAAAGACAAAAGACTCCGACTCTTCGATCGAAGTCTTGTGAAAGAATAGGCGCTCATCCCTGAGGCTAAAAATCCAATTCTGAGAGATCCAGCTGTATAGTTTCGTTGAAGGACCTCGGATTGCGTCTGCTTGGGTAATACGATCGGCCGGTGGAAGCGTCAGAAAACACGAACGTCAGACCTATCTTCCCACCGCCGCGAGCAAGTTCGGCGAGCGGGATCTCATATACATGAACCGGGTGCGGCGTCGCCTGAGATATCGTCGACATGAACCCAACGCGCGCTTTCCCCTTCGAACGCAGCCCGCCGCAGCCGCTGCTGGCGTTCTCCTGAATCAAGTATTGAGCACAAAAGATGTTTGTCTTCTGCCGCAGTCCAAAAGCGACGTCCACACCCCTATCGACAACATTGTTATTGTTGATGTCCACGCGAATACCGGCGTAATCCCAACCGGTCCCCAGCGACCTTGAACTGTCACGATCTTCCGTAAAATCGGCGATCGCCTCCATCGTAAAAACAATTGAGGCCCCCTTTTTCGACGCGGTAACTATATGATTTTCCGTATCCAGTATCCGGAGTTCGCCGCCTCCTTGTGCAAATGAATTACCTGCACACAGTGCGACCGTGAGTAATATCAGTATCGATTTCATTGTTCCCTCAAAGTCGGTCAACGACCTACTTCAAATACTTTTCAAACCATTCCAAGTTGCTCTGCATTGCGGCGATCTGCATCTTCGGTTCGTTCGGGCCGTGCGGCTGACGCGGCAAGACCATCATTCGCGTCGGCACGCCCTGGGCCTTGAGGGCGTTGTACAGCTCGTATCCTTGCGAGATCGGGACGCGAACGTCGGCCTCACCATGCTGAACCAGTGTCGGGGTCGATACGCCCTTGATATTGAACATCGCCGAATGCTTCGCGTAGACGTCCGGGGCTTCCCAGAACTGCCCGCCGAAATAATCCGGAATGAAACCCGGAATATCGGCCGTCGTCGTGAAGCTCATCAGATTCGTCACGGGTGCACCGGCCGACGCAGCTTTGAACCTTTTCGTTTTGGTGATGATCGTCGAGGTCATATAGCCACCATAGCTCCAGCCCATAACGCCAAGGCGTTCCGGGTCGGCAACGCCCATCGCGATCACTTTGTCGACGCCGGTCATCAGGTCCTGATAATCGCCGACGCCCCAGTCCTTGATGTTTGCGCGACGGAATTCGGTACCATAGCCGCTCGACCCGCGCGGATTCGGTCGCAGGATCGCATATCCCTTCGATGCGAAGGTCGCCAGCGGATATGATCCGCGTCCGCCAATGTAACTCTGCTGAAACACACCCGCCGGTCCGCCGTGAATGTTCAGAATAAGCGGCACCTTCGTCCCCGCCGTGTAACCGACCGGGTAAGTGAGCAGTCCTTCGATCTCGCGGCCGTCAGTGCTCTTCCACTTGATCACTTCGGTCTTACCAACTGGCAGCTTGGCTCGATCGGCGTTCACGTTCGTGATCTGTTTGATCTCCATGGTCCCCGGGATCCCGGCATACACTTCGGGTGCGGTATCGCTTCGCTGGAGGACCATAGCGACGCCGTATCCGGAACCCACTCTCTCCATATTCACGTTGTTGATGACCGCATCCTGATAGTCGACCTCGCGGACCGCACCCGATGTGACATCCGCCTCGTAAAGAGCGGTACCGGTTCCCTTTGCTTCCGTAAACATGACCTTTTTGCCGTCCGGGCTCCACGCGACGATCGAAGGCTGGCCGTCATGAGAAATTGACATCATCCGAGGCTGTCCGCCGTTCGCCGGGTAGATCGCGATCCGGTTGCTTTGCGCCCATCGAATCGGAAGATCACTTACCGACGCAACGATCCAGTTCCCGTCGGGTGAGTACGTCGGGTTCCCCTCAGCAGCCTCGGTTGCCGCAAAGGGAGCGATGCTGCCGGTCGCGACCTGAACCGTCGCGAGATCGGCACTCGGCCAATCATTCGCGACGGGCGTCTTGACATGGCTGAAGACAATTCGCGAACCATCGGGAGACCAATCGAATCCGGTGACATGCCGGTTCTCGTTTGTCAGCTTCTTCGCTTCGCGTTTCCCGCCTGCATCTTTCGCGACCGGGATCACGTATAGACGCGCCATTTTCAGGTTCTCGTCGACCCAGCGAAAATCGTTGCGGCCCTTGTCGTTCTTTTCCTCGTCCTCCGACTTTGTGTCGGCCATCGTATACGCGATCCACTTCCCATCCGGAGACCATTCGAAATTGCTCACGCTGCTCTTCAGGTCAGTGATCTGTTCGGCTTCACCGCCGGTCACACGCAAGAGGTAGAGATTGTTCCGATTGTCTTTCCGGTTCGATGTGAACGCTAGCCAGTTTCCGTCCGGGGACCACTTCGGGTTCGTCGACGATTTTTCGTTGAATGTGATCTGGTAATTCTCTTTACCATCCGAAGACGCCAACCAGATCTGCGTGACGAACTCACTTTTGTCCGCCGTCATGACCGCCTCGTTGACCGTGTAAACGACACGCTTTCCATCGGGTGACATCCGCGGGCTTCCAAGGACCTTCGTCTTAACCTGGACTTCGGGGGACCAGGTATTTTGGGCCGGAACGAACGCGGCGGTTGAGAAGAGCAGGAAAAGGAAAGTAATGATCTTCGCTCGCATAGTTATGAACTCCTGTTATTGATGAAGACTGAATCTGCGAATCTCCTCGTTGAGCTCGCGTAGCGAGCGATAGCATAACAGCCACGTACTCGCGGCATACGCCCCGAGTTACGACGTAGAAAAAACAGAGCGCTTGGTGGACGGCGATAGGTTACGGCTTTGCCACGCATTCGCAGGCTGTTTAAATTGCCACGCAAGCTGTCTAAATTGCCACGCAGGCCGTTTAAATTGCCACGCCCGCTGTTTAAATTGCCACGCCCGCTGTTTAAATTGCCACGACCTTCAGATCGTGGACAGCCATCATGTCCGCGGTCGGCTTTAGCCTAACATCAGAAAAAGCTTCCTTTTGGCTTTAGCCGTTCGGCTGAAGCCTATCGGATCTTTGCCGTTTTTATTTCGGCTAAAGCCGCGCCGCAGGTTTTTCAATTCCCACTACCTGAAGGTCGCGGCAATTTAAACAGCCTGCGCCCCAGTTTTGACACAGACTCTTACGCCTAGGGCCTTACGCTACAGGCCACCGTTCGCGGCCCGCTGCGTCCAAATCGCGCCAATTATCGCAATCAAGGAACTCGTTTCAGGGTAAATTTCCACAACATTCTATTCTGTTTTTCGTCAAAAATATACACCCCGTCAACAACGCGCCATAGGCCTGTGAACTCCCAGCGACCGACCGAAAGTTTGTTGAACAACGGCACAGCGTGACCTGATCTCATCGCGTCAAACAAAGCGCGATTTGGCGGGTCGAGCTTTTGGTCGCCGTGACGCCCGGAGCCGGTGTAGTAGATAACGTCGGTCGATTCTCCGTGGTAATCGGGATAGCAGGGAGTGATGCGGCCGAAATCCGTGAGCAGCGATATGAGCCTTCCGTTTCGGTGATAGATGCCGTTACGTACTCGATGAACGGCAGATACTTCAGTCCATGAGAAAACGTCACCGACAATGGCTTTTCCCGGCAGTTCTGTCGCGGTCATAGAATGTGAGTAAGTAGGCGGTCGACTATCTTCAAAACGGTGGGCTGCAAAGCTGATGCTTGCGTTTGAACACATGCACGCAGGCGGTCTTCTCGGGATCCGCCCCCGCTTTCCTGCATTCGGCAGAGCTCCATTCGCTCGCCTCGGGACTCCAAAACGATGGAACTCCGGCGCAAAAGTCTGCGGTCGGCCGGCTTGTCTCAAAACACGAGCCGACAAACGCCGAAACGCCCATGGCGCCTCCAAGTTCCACGGGACCGAAGGATTGAGATCGACGCACGGCCTCCGTCATACAACCGGCCTGATCGGTGCTTTTCCCGAATTCATGCCCCTCATTCATCTCCTTCGTGAGTCCTTCGCCGACCGTCTTTTGGAAGTAGTTCATTGCGAGGTAACCGCCGACGAGGACGGCGATACCACCGAGCAAAAGTACGCCGCAGCCGACACCAAGGAAGATCTTCGTACCTCTCTTCATAATGCGGCATTGTACCCGAAAGATGCCCGGCCGCTGCCTGCGGAATTTAGTTTACCTTCCCGGAATGACTTTTTTCAGTTGTCCGCTCCTTTGCGACTCTGCGGCTTTGCGGGAACAAACCAGTCTGGTTCCCGCAAAGCCGCAAAGTCGCGAAGAAGAAGCGCCCGTACTTCACAGATGAGTTTTTCCTAACTGCATGCCCGTCGCGTTCTAATGCTGCCGTGGCTTTCCCATATCCAAAACTAGCGGCTCGCCGCGAACGAAACATGCGCGTTCGCCGGGCTTCCTTCTCGGGCTTCGTGAAACGTAGCCCTCGATCTCACATTCCTCAGCCATGAAGAGCTCACCCTTCTCGCTCTCGACCTCATAGCCGATCACTTCACCTGAATCGTAACCCTGACGAATTCGTCCGGTTCCGCGCGGTGTCACGACTAGCTCCCCTCGCTTGAACTTGAAAATGTTACCAGCGTTCGGACTGTCGAGGGTTTTCAGGCCCTCATGCCAGCCGCTCGCGGATCGCCAGTCGATATGAAACGGTCCGATACCGTGAACCTGCACTATAGCTGCGTCGGGTGTGTAGCCGAACATGACGCTTCCCTTCGGAATGAAAGCGTAGCTCCCCGCCTTCAATTCTTTCAGGGACGCGCGATCGAACTTCTCGCCGACGGCGAAAAAAATGCTGCCTTGCACCACGGTGATATGTTCGTCCACGTGGTGCCGGTGCGGAGGAATGAGCCCGCCGGCGAGTTCACGGATGCGGATCACGAACGGTTCGCCCGCTTTGTCGGGGTCACCATACAACACCTCGACATCCTGCGTCATCGGCGTGATCGGAACGAAACGAGGCCACTTGCCGGTCGATTGCCCGACTACGCCGCCCGACGACAGCAGAATAAGCAGCAACACAATTAACGCGCTCCAGCTGATCGCATTCACGTCTCTATTCCTCGATCCTCACCACCTGTCCGGTACCGCTGAAGATGCTGTTGTTGGTTACATAGATCGTACCGTCCGCTCCGACCGCGACTCCGCCGGGTGCAGTAAGCATTCCAATACCAAGCTCGGTCCGCGCACCGTTAGGCGTCACACGAATGAGAGCGCCGGTCCAATCGCCATCGATGAATGCCGCAAGCAAACCGTTCTTCGCCAGCTCGAGGACATACATCGACCCGTCGGGCCCAAACGTTACGTCGATGACGGCCGTGAAGCCGCCTGCGTAAACCACAGGATCGCCGCCGTCCTCAGGAACGCGATAAATGTTCGCGTCATCGACCGGGAACGGAAATCCGGTCAGCTGTCCGACGTAAAAGGCTCCGTCGCGTCCTTGCGCAACCGATGTTGGCACCGTGTCCATCGGAATAAGAGTTCCAGGCGGCAGTTCCAGAAAAGGCGGTGCGAGGACGAGCCGATCCGGGAACGTCGCCAGAGTGCTGATGCGCCCGCGAGCAGTTACCTGGTTGAGTGCGTTGCCGCCCGCGTCGGCGAAGACTTGGCGTCCCGCCAGCGAAAGGACGCCGTAAGGATTCGAGTCGACCTCATCGCCTGTTGGGTTGTTTGCCGCTTCATAGTCGCCCAGATCTTTCACCAGCTCGAACATGCCGGCGGGATTCATTCGCGCCAGCCGCGCGAAATTGCCGCCGGCTTCGCCGAAAAATATCATGCGCTCAGCCGGATCACCCGCAAAGCCCGTCGTCAAATACGCATTACCGAGGCCTCGAAATGAGACGTCATGGACGCCGGTGGCGAAGCTTCCGTCCGGGCTCGCTAGTGACGGAAGCTCTGATGCAACACGCTCTGCGAAACCCCTTCGTAGATCGATACGCGTCACCGCCCCTGACTGGCCAAAGCATCGATCGCCTTCCGGCCCTGGTCCGCAGGGACCCGCGCCGCCGCTGCCGGCTTCAGCTACATAGAGTGCCCCGTCCGGTCCGAAATCGAGCCCACGTGGATTTTCGAGATCGGTCGCAATTACCGAAAATGTCTGCCCGCCGGCTCGAGTTGCATGGGCGCGCTCGGCCGGCCAGCCCGCGAGACCTATGCCGATAACGATGAGGGAAAAGCAGCAGCCCATTGCTGCGGTCGACTTTCTTTTGTTGATTTTCATAGCAATACCTCTTTTCCTGAACCTCTTCTCGAGGTCGTTACTTGTCTGTTAGAATCGATCCACCCCAAGGCCTGATTTGAATGCTTAAAACCTGTCGCCGTCGGCTCTCACTATCAGCCGGCCGGCTCCCAAAAGTCTTAAAATCGGCAGTTAAAGATTCCAAAAAAGCCAAAAGATCGAATGAATA
>DASUSJ010000309.1:0-6402 GCA_036375155.1 Pyrinomonadaceae bacterium | reverse complement strand
GACGCTATCGCCGGCCCTGTACGCGTCGTGTTCGAACGTAATGACGCTGAACTTAACTGTGTCGAACGGAATAGTTTTCAAACATTCGAGTGTGTTTTCCGGCGGCTCGAGATCCAGCGATAGGTAATCGATCGATGTCGTGCCCAGCATTCCGATAACGCTATCCCAATCCAGACTGGTCGCGTCGGCTGCAAGCGTTTTGCAGTTTCGAAAGACGAAAAGATCGAAATAACTCTCGTCGATGTCTATCGAAACCCCGTTCCAACCGAAGCCGCTCTCCAGCAGATACGTATTATTAAGCAGGATCGGCTGGTTGCATCCCAGATCCAGAAATACGCCATCCCGCTTGCCGTCGAGAACCGAAAGAACAAACAGATCTTGTCCGGCCTGGCTGAAAGTCCGCTCGACGTGCCCATGACCGGCGAAGCTCAATTTCAACTTTCCTTTATCGACGGCGGTGGACATCTGCGAAATTCAAAAATCAGTTCCCTTTAACCTCGACCTTTCGCAAGCTCGAAACGAGACCCAGGATAATGATCACGAACCCAACGCCCTTGATGACCGCGACCGATTCCGATGAGACGGGAGCGGGATCCAGCTCGCCCTGGCGAAGAGCGTTGAGCTGACCGAAAAAGCTGAGAAAGATCATTCCAAGACCGACGCCCCACGCCGCCGTCAAAAACCTTTGTCCACTAACCGGGTCCTTACCAACCCGCCATGCGCCGTACAACAGAAAAGCGCTGACAACATAATCATCGAAAAGCGCCGGGGGATTCTCACGCCATGTGCTCCATCTTCTGATCGTTTCAAGCACGGGAGTGACGATTCCGAGGAGAGCAGCAAGTTTCCGGCTCAATTCGATCGTCATCTTCTTAAGATCACGCGTAGACGTCCGTTAGCAGCTCGCTCTCATTCGGTACGGGGCTTTCATCCGCGAACTTCAACGCCCCCTCTGTTGCCTCAACGGCCTCCTGCTCGACTTTCTCAAAATCCTTGTCGTTCAACACACCGGCTTCCTTCAGGCTGTCCTTGAACAAAACGATTGGGTCGCGTTCCTGATATTTCGCGATCTCATCACGTGTCCTGTAATTTCCCGGGTCGGACATCGAGTGTCCCATAAAACGATACGCACGCACCTCAAGCAGGGTCGGGAGCGATTCATTCCGCGCACGTTCGATCGCCCGCAGTGTCGCCTCCCGGACCGCCATGACGTCCATTCCGTCAACAAACTCATTCGCGATGCCGTATGCGTCGCCCTTACGCGCCACACTGCTGATACTCATGGCCCGTCGCTGTGAAGTGCCCATGCCATACTCGTTGTTCTCGCAGATGTACACCACCGGTAACTTCCAGAGTGCGGCCATGTTGAGTGATTCGTGAAAGATCCCCTGGTTCACCGCCGCCTCCCCGAAGAAGCAAAGCGTGATTTGGCCGCTGTTCCTGTATTTCGCCGCATACGCCATTCCGGTTCCGATGCCGATCTGGCCGCCGACTATTCCGTGTCCACCGTAGAACTCATGTTCCTTTGAGAACATATGCATCGATCCACCCTTACCTTTGACGCACCCACCCTCCTTACCGTACAGCTCGGCCATCACGGATTCGGGAGGGATTCCCTTTACCATCGCCTGGACGTGATCGCGGTACGAGGTGATAACCATGTCAGTCGGCTCGAGCGCCATGATCGAACCCACCGCGATCGCTTCCTGGCCGATGTAGAGATGGCAAAAGCCGCCGATCTTACCCATCCGGTAGACCTCGGCGCACTTTTCTTCGAAACGACGACCGAGCACCATTTGGTAGAGCATCTGCCGCAGGAGCCTCTTGTCGGTCTTTTTGATCGACTCAAGCTGGGATTTACGACGCTTCTGATACTCCGCCTTCGCGGTCTCGATCCATGACGCATCGCTCCGGCCGTTATTCGGCTCAGCCGGCTTAGCCTCACTGCCGTCTTTTAGCTTGGTCGTTCGGGTGTCCGTTTTTCGGCTTGTCGCTGTCTTGGGCAAAACTATCCTCCGTACTGCTACGGACAAAAATATCGTGTTATCCGTAAAACCAGATTATATGCGAGCCCCGTTTGAATGTGCAAAATGCATCTTAGCTCGCAGCAGTTCGTAACTATTCCATCAAATACGCGTATGATAGATTGTTTTTAACGATGCGTTACGCCCTTATAAAGTTCATTTTCATCTTGCTCATCCTTCCGGTCGTAGGATTCACTCAGAACCCCACAAGGTGGAGTCTGGAATCAGATCCGACGTTAAAGACGATCACCGCCGGGAGCCTGGTCCACGCGAAACTGCACGCAGAGATCGAGGACGGATGGCATCTTTACGCGTTGGATCAGCCGGATGGCGGCCCCATCGCGACTACGATGAAGGTTGCAGAAGGAAAGCCATTCGAGCTGAAAGATATTTCATCGCCGCCGCCGATCAGCGAGCCGGACCCGCTGTTCATCGTCGACGGGAAACCGCTTGAGACGCGCTACTTCAAAAATCGGGCGACGTTCGCCATTAAGCTCCTAGCACGGGCGGACGCGTCCTTCAATGACATCGCGATCGACGTCCGCTTTCAGCTTTGTAACGACACGTTTTGTCTGCCGCCCCGAACAAAACGTGTTTCGTCTGCCGGGGAAGAGGATGTTAAGAAATTAGTTGCTGGTTCCCAGTTGCCGGTTTCCAGCACTACGCCCAACAACGAACTACGAACGACGAACAATCAACAGCCAACTGACCTCTGGTCGTTCATTTGGCTAGCGGTCACGTTCGGCGCGATATCGCTCCTGACGCCGTGTGTATTTCCGATGATCCCGATCACCGTTTCGTACTTCATGAAGCATTCGGACGGCGATCATAAGCGGACTATAAAGCTTGCGACGGTTTACTCCGTTGGCATCATCGCCACATTCTCGGCCCTGGGAATGTTGCTTGCACTTCTGTTCGGTGCAGCCGGGATCAACCTCTTCGCCGCGAATCCCTGGGTAAACCTTTTCATCGGTGCTTTGTTCTTGTTCTTCGCTTTTAACCTTTTCGGGTTTTACGAGATCTCGATCCCTGCAAGCGTCCTAACAAAGCTCGATTCGATCACGCGCAGCGAGGAAGGAAAGGGAAGTGCGTACATCGGCGCTCTTCTGATGGGCCTGACCTTCACATTGACGTCGTTCACATGCACATCACCGTTCATCGGAAGCCTGCTTGTCTCGACCGCGCAGGGTGATTGGAAGATGCCGCTGATCGGGATGCTGGCTTTCTCGATCGTATTTGCGCTGCCGTTTTTTGTTCTAGCTGTCGCACCGCGACTGCTGCACTCGCTCCCGCGCTCCGGCGGCTGGCTGAACTCGGTTAAGGTCGTGATGGGCTTTCTGGAGATCGCGGCCGCGATGAAGTTCCTTTCGAACGTAGATCTCGTATGGGGCGCCGGCCTGAACGAATCCGGTGTCCTGAACTACGGCAAGGTCTTCACCCGCGAGCTTGTGCTGATGATCTGGGTCGTTATCGGGTTGGCGATCGTTACTTACATACTTGGGTTCTACAAGTTCAGGCACGATTCGCCGGTCAAAAAGCTGACGCCGCTGCGTATCCTTTTCGCCGCGTTTTTTTTCGGCCTTTGCATTTACCTGACCACGGGCGTCCTCGGAAGAAAGCTAGGTGAGCTCGAATCTTTCCTGCCGCCCAAGAACTCCAAGTCGGTCTTCAACGTCCTCGGCAATCCGCATGAAGAGCTGACCTGGATAACGAATGATCTCGACGGCGCACTTGCAAAGGCTCGATCCGAGAACAGGAAGGTGTTCGTCGATTTCACCGGCTACACGTGCACGAACTGCCGCTGGATGGAAGCGAACATGTTTGTACTGCCCGAGGTTCGTGGGGAGATGGAGAAGTTCGTTCTCGTCAGCCTTTATACCGATGGCGAGGGCGAAGTTTACGAACGCCAGCAGCAGTATCAGCAGGACACTTTCCAAACCGTCGCGCTTCCGTTTTATGCAGTGCTCGATTCAGACGGTAAGCCCCTGGCAACGTTTCCTGGACTCACACGCGACCGGGAGGAATTCATCCAGTTTCTGAAGGACGCACACGTACGTTAGCAAAGAAAATTAGTGTGATTTTCGTGTGGTTGTTGTGTTTCGTGGTTTTCAAATAAACCATAACCACTAATCACACGAACCACACAGAAATCACACTAATTTATCTTCGCTTTTTATATACAACCAACAAGAAGCGAACTCGAAAAAGCCCGAAAAGCGACATCTACCTCGCGCCGGTGGCATAGACACAAAGAACCACAGAAAACACAGAAGACACGAAAATACCCGACAGAGGAAACGAAAGACTGGATTGAAATGAGGATTGATAATAAACTTCTCGGAACTGCATCAGGCAGGGATCAGAACCTCCGTGTGATCTGTAGCAAAAATGGACAGAATTCCGATTGATCAATTAATAAGCGGACTGAGAAGCATTCCGGACGAGCGATTCGTGTGCGAACCGGTTTACGAGTTTTTGAGCGCGCATCCGATCGAAACTGATTCCATTCAGAAATATCTTTTCTGGTCTCCGAGTTTTTACACCCGCAATCTAATCTACAAAGACGACCGGTTCGAAATGATGGCCATATGCTGGGAGCCGGGGCAGGTTTCACGCGTTCATAATCATTGTGAACAGCGGTGCTGGATGTCCGTTCCGATCGGACGCTTAATGGGCCAGAACTTCGCTGTCGATGATATTGATGAAACTCGCGGTTACTGCAAGCTTCGTGAGACGGACACCTTCGAGCTCGCCGAATGTCTGGCCGCGAAGGTCGAGCTTGAAGAGCCGATCCATCAGATCCTGAACCTTCCTGAGTACGACGCACGAGCGGTCAGCATTCACATCTACTCCAAACCCTACGATCATTGCATTTCCTATTGTCGCGACACCGACACCTTTAAGGACGTGAAGCTCTTCTATACGAGCATCGACGGCCGGTTATGCGATGGTGTGCGACTATAAAGCTGCCATCTCGTCATATCCGTGAAGAAAATATTTCCTTCAGTGAGTAGTTTTCCTAGTTCCTAGTGATGGTATGTCGGTCCGAACACGCTTGATCATTGCAGCGATCTGCATCGCATACGTCGCCGCAAGGATCTGGCGCCTCTCGGATTCCTGTCTTTGGTTCGATGAGCTCTTCAGCGTTCATGCCGCGGAACACGGTTGGGGCTCGCTCTTCTCTTTCGTCGCAAAAGACCTCATTCATCCGCCGTTGTTTTACATACTCCTAAAGCTGTGGATCTCTCTCGGAGGAGAAAGCGTTTTCTGGCTGCGGTTGCTCCCGGTGCTATTCTCAGTTCTCGCGCTTATTCCATTTATTTATCTGTGCCGGGAACTGAAGCTTCGCCCGCCGGTAATTATCCTTTCTCTTGGCCTCATGGCCGTCAACGGAGCTCTGATCAAATACACGCAGACGCTGCGGATGTATTCGATGCTGATGTTTCTGGCATTGATGTCGATGTGGCTTTTCGCCCGTTACTTCAGTCGGGGCAAGAGTCTGCTGGCGCTCATCATCGTCAACGTTTTGCTTGTCTACACGCATTACTTCGGTTGGCTGATCATCGCCAGTGAAATTACCGCTATCTTCATTTACCAACGAATAAAGTGGCGGGGAACCCTGCTGATGTCTGGTGTAGCTGTTGTAAGTTTTGTGCCCTGGCTGATTGCCGTCTGGCAGGCGCAGCGCGCCGGGTCGAGTCTTTCGCAAAACATCGCATGGCAAACGCAGCCGGGAATTCGCGAGCTGTTTACGTTTGTGACCGATCTCGTCGAGCCATTCTACTTTCAGGCAAGCAATGTGGAGCCCGCGTCGATCTATCTCTTATCCGTACCGCTCGTGATCGTATTCGTTGCGGCGATGATCGAGTACTCCATCAAGTTCGTCCGGAAAGAGGAAAAGAGGCCGGCCTCCCTTCTCGGGCTATTTGTTCTTGTCCCGCTCCTCCTAGCCTTCGCTGCAAGCTGGATCTTGCCGCATTCGGTTTGGGGGACTCGGCACCTGATCGTTGTGTTTCCTCCCCTCATGGTGCTTTTCGCGGACGCTGTGCTTAGCTTTCATCTGCGGGTCGTGCGAATCGGCGCCATTGCTCTCATTGTCGCTCTCACCGTATTTGCGTTGGTTCGGGATGTAAGGAGAGAGATGCCACGACATGTCTGGTGCGCATGGAATGATGTTGCTGAAGACATAAAGGCGAGAGCAACTGCCGGCGATAAACCCGAGACGATCTACACATTCGAAAATCTCGTCGCGTATCACATGTGGTTCGCACTCCGGCACACGGAAGGAATCCAGATAGCCGTGGTGAAAGGCGTCGACGTGCAAACTGCCGACGAGACTTACTTCCTGCCGCGCGGGTTTGAGGATGTGCGAAGGGCG
>DASUSJ010000308.1:0-4162 GCA_036375155.1 Pyrinomonadaceae bacterium | reverse complement strand
CGCTACGATATTCTGGTCCGACTGTGGTATAAATACTTCGCGCGGGACTGATAACTGCCAGGGTAGCGTCCGACCCCCCAAGGCCTGGATTTCCGTCCCGACAGAAACTGTTCCGCGTATAACCCCCACTTAGCTCCGGTTTGATAGATTGCCTTCGGCTATGCCGACGTTTGAGTCAAGTTGATAACGGATGACGCTTTTTCGCGATTCTTAAGGCAACGAAAGGCGTCTCCTCAGCATATCTAGACTAGTGATAACGCATGAAAGGAACGCTTTATCTTTTTTTGCAACTTTTGCGGAATGAGGGCGTGAATTAACTCGTAGATTCGGAATCATAGACAAACCCTCCTCTAGGTTCCTTTCGCCGTCCGGTGTTGACACAGCAGCACCGGACCTTTTTTGTATATATCCAAAGTGTCATTGGGCGGACAATTCTCTTCTTGCCAAGAACGGTAATATTCTCATATGGACTCACCTAAACAATGTGATCGCCGACTCATCGAGGAGGCACGACTTACTTGCGCTCAGATAGACGAGACGCTCGGCAGGCTAAGGCAACTGGAATCGGAGATCAACGATTTAATGGGGCGTCTCCGATGGCATCTTGCACTTGGCTATGACAGCAATACGGCAGAGTTCATAAAGAATCTTGACTTTGCCGGGCAACGACACTCTCATCACTGACCATTTCTTAGTACTCCCAGCCCCCAGTATTTCAAGGTTTAAGTAGTCTGATCGCGCGATAGACGTGTGTTAAGACTGGTCCAAAGAACCGAACGCCATGGACGTAATAAAACGTACATGGCGTTCATTTCTTTATCGATCAAAACCGGTCTACCAAACGTCGCTCGTCTGCTTAAGATAAGCTCTTCCCGAATAATTTCGGAAATCGTCACTGTTCAGCATTACGCGTTCCGTATTCTGAGGCTGCTTTGGCTCGGCTTTGTTGATCTTCAATTCTCGGCCGTCGAGCTTTAATCCGTCGAGCTGCGCAACGGCATTTTCAGCCTCGGCGCTGGACGACATTTCGACAAACCCGAAACCGCGGGAGCGTCCGGTAGATCGATCCTCGACAATACTGCATGATCGAACTGAGCCTATTCGCGCGAATAGATCGTTCAGACCCTGATTGGTTGTACTGTAGGAAAGATTTCCCACATATAACTTAACTGACATTTATGTTTTTTCCTTTTCCCACCAGGGAAAATATATAGAAGCCGGGCGAAGCTGAGCCTGAGAGAATATCTGTCGGAGGGTCGGATTCGGAACTCAATAATTTTGAGAGCACTTCTGCTGTTGTGTAAGGCCCGCTCTCAAACTAATCCAGAAAATCGTTAAAGAAGAAGCGCATCGTATCGATGCGAGAGTAGGATTGAAGTATTAGGATGCAGGATAGAGGCTGAAATAGCAAACAAATTTAGTAGAACCCTTCTCCTGCTTGTCGCCAGATCTTCGCGAAATTCAGATTGGGGAAGAGTTATTTGAGAGAAAGTAAGTAGCGATCGCCGATCGTTTACTGTTCGCGGCCAAGATAAAACTCGCGACAATTACCAGCTTTCAGACGAAATAAGAAAGGCTCCGCTCAATAAGCGAAGCCGTTTGCCTGATGATCTGGCGTCGTCGAGCCTATGCAGATCAGTCTATTTGAGGTGCGGTGACGACAGTTGATTCCGTCCGGCGACGTGTTCTTGCGCGCCGCCACGTGGCCAGACCTTCGCGGGTGAGCGAAAAGATCGTGCCTCGGTTCGCAAACAACAATTTTAACCAGGCGACAGTACCCATCTGTGGAAAGTAAATACCGCGGAAGAACATTCTGGCCACAAGATGACTAATGCGCGTTTGAATCGGTGCATGGCGGATCGCCTCCACCGCCGAACGATTTCGCTCCGGGCTGTAAGATCTGCTCCAAGCGGATATGGTCTCGTGCCTCGCCTCTTCTATCGTCATCTTCGCTGGCTTATGCGCCATGACAAACTGAGCGAAATCGAGCCAGTGCTTTGGCCTCTCAAGTCGGCCTGCTTTTTCGAGTCGCTCGTATAGTGGCGTCGCGGGAAACGGTGTCAGCTGTCCAAAGACTGGAAGGCCGGGTGCCCAGCTTTCAATCTCATCGACCGTCCGATTTGCTACGCCTACGGTATCGTTATCCATACCAAAAATGAACGACGTGATTGCGTAGATATCTCTTCGGGCCAGCCCGTCAAGTACGGCTTTGTAGTTTGCCGGCTTTGAGAACGTCTTGTTAACGTCGGCCATATTAGCGGGGTCGATCGACTCCATTCCGATGAATATCCAACGAGCACCTGAATCTGCGATCAGGTCGACGAGCTCTTCGTCAGCCAGAAGATTTGCACTGATCTGCGCGACCCAAGGCAGCTGAGCGCCGGCGGCGATGATATCCGCCAGAAGTGATTTCAAACGCTTCTTGTTGATCGCCAGATTGTCGTCGATGAAAAACACCGCGATCTGACCGCGTTCGCGTTTTGCTCGCGCTTTCAATCTCAGTAGTTCCTCCACGACACTCTCATTCGTGCGAAAGCGGATGGAATCTCCAAAAAAACCGGTTACCGTGCAGAACTCGCAGCCGTACGGGCAGCCACGTCCTGTCTCGATGGGTACGACAAAGAACTTGCCCCACCCCTCGCCGAATTTGGACAAGACGGGCTTAAAAAATTTGGGAACAAGACTGAATTGTTCCAGGTCGAGCGTTTCCCAAGGAATGTGAGGATAAGGCTGCAGGCTAGGCTTGATGTCGCCGCCTTTTGCATCCGTCTCGGGTTGATAGACTTCCTTCAGCTCACCATTCGCAGCGTCGATGACGATCTGCGGCCACGTCGCATCGGCCTCGCCTAGCGCCACCGCATCGGCGTGACGCGGACCACCGTCGCGGCCGAGGGCTTCGTCGGGACATTCCGTCACATGCGGACCACCCATCACGACTTTTATTCCCGCATCACGAAGAGCGTCCGCTATCAGATAGGCACGTGCGACCATTCGAGTCATCGAACCGATACCTACGAGCCCGATGTTTTCGTCTCGGCAATATTGGACGAGCTCGCCCCGCGTCATCGCCTTCGCGTTGCCGTCGATCAGGACCACCTCGTGTCCTTCCGGCGTGAGTGCCTGTAGAAGGAACATCCAAAGGTGCGGCATAAAATTACGTGTTACGCCGTTATCCGGGTTGTAAAGCAGTATTTTCATTTCTTGGTATCAATGAAGCTTGAGGAGCGCATTGGTGCTTTCTACTTCGAAAGCTTTCGAGAGTGCCGTCGCGACCCCATGTCGACGCGGATTCCCGTTAGTCGCTTTAGAATGCCGCATTAATGCGACAGTTGCAAACGATATTTGCCTGCTCACCTCTCGGATCTAGGACTTTAGTAGCGGCAACAGAGAGGCGGTAAAACTCGTTGTTCGATCCGCTGACGCATTTGCTATTTTGGGTGTCACCTGTCACCCTAGTGTCTGTAATCCTACTCTCGCGTTTTGCATGTTAGTAAACGCGCTTCGTCTTTAACGGTTTTTGGATAAGTTCGAGAGCAGGCCCTTTGGTTAGAACACACAGAAGTAGCTCTCAGTTTTTTTGAGTATCCGAGATCCGGCCCTTTCCTTTCAAGAGAATTCAGCCAGCGCTCGACACTTCGCTAGACACCCCGGACGACGGGAAAGGAAACAAAAAAATGAAACTTTATGTAGGAAATCTTTCCTTCAATACGACGAATCAAGATCTGACGGAACTTTTTGGAACAGTTGGTAGCGTACAGTCGGCAAACATTATCGAAGATCGAGAAACCGGACGATCCCGCGGTTTCGGATTTGTCGAAATGTCGTCCCAAGAAGAAGGGCAGAACGCCATCGCTCAGCTTGACGGAAAAGAAGTCGACGGGCGTTCGCTGAAGGTCAATGAAGCGAAACCGCAGAACGGTGGTGGCGGCGGTGGTCGCGGTGGAAATCGCGGCGGCGGCGGTGGCCGTGGCGGTTACGGCGGCGGTGGCGGCGGTGGATATCGCGGACAAAAGTGGTAAAGATCTGGCACTGATACAGAAATGCCCCGGCGAGTACGTCGGGGCATTTTTGTCGAGAGCATGGAGGTTGAACAAATGACATTGGCAGTTCTCTCGGTTTCGCGGCGGCATGTCCTCGGTACTCTTTACGACCGCTGTGATGC
>DASUSJ010000307.1:0-11559 GCA_036375155.1 Pyrinomonadaceae bacterium | reverse complement strand
CGCACGCGCCACCCTCAATGAATCCAACAGGGCACGCGCCCGCCGGCGCTCGCTTACATCGAAAGCTTTCCGGTCAAAGCCGGCGTCCGGCTCCCTTTCATGTCGCTCCATGAGAAAATCGATGTACTCATCAAAGGGTGCGAATAGGCTGGAAAAATACGACGCCCGCTGGTCAGGCATGGTTACGTCCGAACGAAGTGATTCCGAGATTCTTATCGCTTCTTGGAACGTCAGATCGGCGGCAGCGGGACGGTTCAATCTTCGCTGGATGCCGGCAGTAATGGTTCGCAGCTTTAGTAATTGATCCAATCGACCGCTTCCTTGTACAAGGAGCTGAACTCTGTCCACATAAGAAAAAGCCTGTTGGGTATTCCAGCGACCGGCGGCGTGGGTCGCAAGGCTAAGCATCGTGTCGATCGAACCCGGTTCATAACCGATCTTCTCGGACAGCTCCAGCGCGGCGGTTAAGTGCGCCAGAGCTTGGTCGTTATTTCCAAGAGATCCGTGAAGCTCGCCGAGGCTCCGATTTATCCCGATCTCCAAAATCCGATTTGAGTCTTGCGATCCGAGCCGGAAGCGCGGATCCGATCCCGGGTCGGACGATGCCGAACGCAGCATTGTCAGATTGCCAGTGTAAAGACCGATTGCGGCAGCTGTATCACCGCGTTCGGTATGTATCTCGGCAAGCCGATTAACGGCCTCTGCCTTTGCGGAGATATAGCCGCCGCGAGATATTTCATGGCCCTTGGCCAACTCGGCATCCGCTATCGAGATGGCGCGCCCATAAAGCTCGACCGCCTTTTTTTCTTGTGCATGTTGTTTATGGATCCAAGCGACGTTGAGTAACGAGTAGATATACAAACGCCGGTCAGGGGTAGAGGCCGATTCGGCCATGACCTTTCGAAAGCGGGTATAAGCTGCTGCGAGATCCCCAAGTTTGATCTGCGTGAGTGCGGACTGAAAGAGGTAGTTAATACTCGTCGGCGAGCCGGATTCTACCGCTTTTCGGTACGCAGTATCGTAAGCTTCGCCGGCACTACTTATCCGGCCCAGTCCCAGATACGCTGCGGCCAAGCCGCTGTATGCGTGAATGACGCTCTCTTTATCGCCAGTCGCATTCCCAACTACCCGGACCTTTTCATACAGTTCCACCGCCTTCGGATAATCTCCTTTCCGGTAATACATCGAGGCCAGATCACGGTATGTCAGTATGGCATCATCCTGTTGGCCGGAAGTACCGACCCCGCGGAAGAACGTGATCGCCGAAAGCAGCTCTTTCTCGGCTAGATCCCATCTGTTCAGATTCGCATATGCTATGCCGAGACCACGAAGAGCAAGTCCCCGCGCCGGCATCATGTTCGGGCGCCTGGTGTAGCGGAGTAGCCTGAGGTTTATCGCCAGTATTTTTTCTGCGGGCGCCGCGGTAGTTCGTAACCTGAAAGTCTCCATTAGCAGCGCCCGCGCAAGCTCGATGCCCTCTAGTTCCGACTCCGCACGTAGCGCGGCGTCTGCGTCCGCCTCGCTCGCGGCTGCCGCTATACGGAATGCGAGGACGTTTATCTTAGTCTGTCCTAGATCGATCGACGGTTGCGGACCTGACTGCGGCAGAGTCGGCTGAGAACTGCCCTGCGGGATAGCAGGCGATGGAGTCGTGTGGGACTGACCGGTCACCGGCGCCATGAAGCAGAACGCGCAGACCCAGGCAAGAAAAACCCTTCCCGGCCCGGTCGCACGCCTGAGTCGAACCGTCAGGCTAAACGTTGAGACTCGTATTAACGGTGGCCACATAGTGGTAAAGCGATGGCATTACGGCTCCATCAATGCTGTTGGGACTGAAGCGATTACAACGCCGCGGGAATGTGGGGGTCGCGTTGCTGCGCCTGCCTCCTGGGTTAGTTGAGAGGGAATTCTAGCAGAAATCGGCAGCAGGGTTCATATATTTTCTTTCGAGTGACCAGGCGGTCGAGAGCGATGATCCCCGGTTGTTTTGGCCATTCATTTTTTTATTGAGACGAGCGTTGCCGAAATTGATGAAAGACGAGATGGCTATCGGATTATCCCTCTGATGAGAAAGGCAAGGCGTGGGGGGCGTCAAACGAGGTGCGGAAAGCTAACGTGGGTAAGTTCGAGTCCGGGATCGGTAACGAAAACAGTGACCCATCCGGTTTTCCACTGAGATAACGAAAGAGGTCATCGGGAGGTTTGAACCGACTGGTTTCTGCGGCGAGCCATGACACAACCAAAAGCTTCGTTGGAGGTGTTAGTCGGACCGGCCACTGCGGGCGTATCAAAAATTGAAGTTGCTCCATGCACTCCGTGTCGTAAAGTACCGTCTGCCAGGTCGGATGCGAACGAAAGAGCGATCGAGTCGGCATCATCGTGCATACGGTTACGAGGCGATATTGATTCTCAATATGGACGATGGACCGGAATTTTAGGGAGCGATCTCAGGTACTGTAAACGTAATCGACGGGTCGAGTTCCCATTCCATGGTCACCGAAGTTCGAGTTGTACTTTTGCCGCGGGTCTCCGAGTTGAATTGGTTCTTTATGATCGTTCCCGTTGCATCGACCCAATATCTGTTCTCATGCTCGGTTTCAACGCTCTCACCGCTTTTCTGATTGAACTTCGTCTGTCGTTCGGTCTTTACGTAGATACGCGCGGACCTGTCCCCCAACTTGCCTTGTCCGAGATACCTGTATTCGGCTTGGGAGCTAAGGATTTTGTAGTTGCTTTCTTCCTTTTCTTTCGCGGGACCTGGGGCGACGTACTCCTTTCGCGTCCACGAATCACTTCCGGATCGCGTGTATACCCAATTGCCTATTATCAGGGTTTCTCGAGTAGGATTTGGCTTACCGCCCAACACCGAAGTATAGATGCCGCGGGTCTCCGCCGAGGTTCCGTACTCGTTTATCGACTTTGACGCCCAATCGGTCTGCGGTCGCCCCTCGAAGGTCGACGACGTCGTAACCGTCATTCGATATTTCTCACCTTTCCATTTGAGCTGGTGACCATAACCTCCGGCCAACATGGCGTCGAACTCGGACTTGTCGATCACGCGTTCCTGAGCGGATGCGATGATTACACTCGAAAAAATAAGCACCAAGCTGAATAGTATTTTCATAGCGTTACTTATGCCTCCGCCCAAGTACACGTGCTTCGCACCCGTAAGTGGCAATATTTTAAAAAATGCGGATCGCGTTAATCCCCTCAACGTAACGCCGCGAGTCCGGACGGCTATTCACGACGAAATACGAGCGCCCAGACGCTCCGCTCAGATCCGCCGCGGAGCTTTCGAGCCCAGGAGGTTTCCATGCGCTGCCATTCATTAGGAGAAAGCTTCCGGTGTTCATGAAACTCAAAACCAGCGGTCTTGTATTTCGGAATGAGGTAAGAGTGCAATATCACAGGCGTAAGATCAGAAATTCCCAGGCGCTCGATCTCCGCGGCGTCCCGGGTTGGATCGATGCCGATGACGATCTCGAGCAAGCAGCCGGGCGCGGATATCCGGTAAAGCGCAGCCAGAACGTCAGGGTCCCCGGATGCGACCGCTCTCAGCAAACTTCCCCACGGAAAATGTATGTGGATCTCATCGGCGATGCCGGTGAGTTCTGCCGGTAGGTCCTCGACAGCAGCCTGCACGAACATGGCATTCGGTAAACCGCCCTTAGCCGGATTCCTCGTCGCCTTCATCGACGGCTTCGCCAGCGGTTTCGCGTTTGCGTCGATCCCGATGAAGTACTTGTTCGGATTTGCCCGGGCGGCAGACGACACAAAGCGTCCGTCGCCTGTTCCGATGTCTATCACTACCCCTTCGCCGGTAGGGAGCGACGATCGTCTCGAGCTCTTCTCTTGTGAGTTATCAAATGGTGCTGCCACGGATTTGTTTGATCATGTCGGCATTATATAGCCGGGAGCTGTGAAGTGTGAACTATGAAGTGTGAAGTGTGAGTGCGAAGTGTGAGTGTGAACTATGAACTGCGAATTGGGAAGGGTGATTATGATTGGCCAGAGATGAATGATCGGTGATTATCGCTCATCACCCGCTCACCGCGCATAATTCGCAACTCATAGTTCACAGCTCACGGTTCCCAGTTCACAGTTCACAGTTCACACCTCACAGCTCACACCTCCGTAAAGTGCTGTGCCGGTTTTGCCGGACTCCAGGTGCGTGTGCTAATGTTTCCAAATCATGCGTATCATTCGTACCCGACTTGTCTAGTCACCCGCTCCGTAATTCCGCCCCGCGTTGAATATTTACGCCGGGACGGATCCCAGGCACCAGTGCGTGCTGACCTTTTCCCGTTTATTTTTAATTTTATGTCTTTTGATGCAAAGGCCCCATCTTTGGGGGCGCTGGACAATTCGTTTTGGTCAGTAATCCGTGAAGGTTTGCGCGGATCGGAGCGTGACTTCACAAAGGGACCGATATGGGTAGCACTCGTCATCCTCGCCATTCCGATGATCCTGGAAATGAGCATGGAGAGTTTGTTCGCAGTCGTCGATATTTTCTTTGTTGCAAAGCTCGGCGCCGACGCGGTTGCCATCGTCGGTCTCACGGAATCGGTTATGGCGCTTATCTACGCTGTCGCGTTCGGGCTGGCGATAGGTGCTACGGCGACGGTCGCCCGACGGACCGGTGAGAAGGATATGGAAGGCGCTGCAAAGTCAGCGGCGCACGTTATCTATCTCGGCATTATCGTCTCGGTGTTGATCAGCGCCATCGGAATAATTTTTGCTCCCCAGATACTCGGGGTCCTCGGGGCGAAGGAACATCTGATCGTCGAGGGTTCGCGTTTCATGAGGATAATGGTCGGCGGAAATGCCGTCGTACTTTTCATCTTTTTGCTGAACGCGATTTTTCGAGGTGCGGGTGATGCCGCGATCGCGATGCGCGTTCTAATACTGGCCAACGGGTTGAATATGATCCTGGCTCCGATGTTTATTTTCGGGGTTGGTTTTTTTCCGGAGCTCGGTGTTACGGGCGCGGCGGTCGGCACAACTATAGGCCGCGGCTGCGGGGTATTGTTCGCGGCCTGGCACTTGTTTCGTCCGGGCGGCCGGATTCACGTGACGCGTCAGAGTTGGTCCTTCGACGGAACCCTGCTTTGGAAACTTCTGAGGCTTTCATCCACCGGTGTTTTCCAGCTATTGGTCGCGACCGCGAGTTGGACGGCGCTCATGCCGATTATGGCCGGATTTGGCGAAACCGCCATTGCGGGATATGTGATCGCACTGCGGGTTGTAATGTTCGCGCTGCTTCCGGCTCTCGGTTTGAGCAATGCAGCGGCAACAATGGTCGGGCAAAATCTCGGGGCCGGGAAGCCGGAGCGTGTGGAAGCAGCCGTTTGGGCTGCGGGAAAATTCAACACGGTGTTCTATTTCATGGTCGGAGCCGTTTTCTGGATCTTCTCGAGTCAGATAATAGGATTCTTTACCCAGGAATCGGAGGTTCTGTATTACGGTACGAGTGCTTTGCATATTATCGCCTACGGATTCGCCTTCTACGGCCTTGGCATGGTTCTCGAGACTGCATTCAATGGTGCGGGCGACACATGGACGCCGACGTACCTGAACATTTTCATTTTTTGGCTGTTCGAGATACCGGCCGCATACTTGCTCGCGTACTATTTCGGTATGGGACCTAATGGCGTGTTCTGGGCGATCACGGTGGCGTTCTCGCTGCTCGCAGTAGCTAGTGCGCTTTTGTTCAAGCGCGGTAAGTGGAAGTTGAAGATGGTCTAGTTCGAGGCGGAGGAGTCAGGGAAAGGAGTGCCGGGGTGACGGTAATGGCCGTGCCCCATGTCTCCTTCTCCCCTCACCTCGTGACTCCGCGTGTCCGCGTCTCGCCTTCGCCGCACCTCCCAATCTCAGTCTGCCTGTCCCGTCTCCCGAGCCGCTGCGGTAAAATATCACTTGTGTCTTTTCCTGATCCGCGTACGTACGAATTTCCGGAATGGGTCCTGTTCGGGGACTACTTTTACTACTCAAGAGATATCGTGAGTTTCGGCGACACGCTTACGGTAGAAAACCTGGAGCGGGCCTATCGTCTCGGCATCTTTCCGTGGCATGTAGACGGATTGCCGTTGCCGTGGTACTGCCCCGGCAAGCGGGCCGTACTCGAGTTTGCCGATCTTCATATCCCCCGTAGCCTGGAACGCGCCAGACGGAAGAGTGATCTTACATTCACTATCGACAAAGAATTCCGCCGCGTGATCGAGTCCTGCGCACGAGTTTCGCGGAAGGGCGAGGGCGGGACGTGGATCACCCCGGAGTTTATTCGCGCATATACAGAGCTGCACGATGCCGGTCTGGTACACAGCGTCGAGGCGTGGGACAGGGACGGGAATCTGGTCGGAGGTGTTTATGGGGTTGATGCCGGCGGCGTCTTCTGCGGCGAGTCGATGTTTCACACGGTGACGAACGCGTCAAAGCTCGCCTTACTCTTCTTGATCGACCACCTGCGCGAACGAAATTCCACCTGGATCGATGCTCAGGTTATGACGCCGCACATCAAGGCTCTGGGCGCCCGCGAGATACCTCGTAAGGAGTTCCTGCGAAAGCTGAAGGAAACGCAGCGGCTCGAACTCGATCTGTTCGGCGAGACGCATGACACACGACCATGTAGGTGAAAAAAATGGATGGAATACTCCGAGAACATATTTTAGAACTGTTGGAAGGTAAGTTCGCTCACATCGATCTCGAAACAGCGCTGACCGGCTTCCCGCTCTCGAAGATCAATACCCGTCTGGCGCGTTCCCCACATACCGCCTGGGAATTGCTCGAACACCTGCGCTTGGCTCAGTGGGATATTCTGGAATTCAGCCGCGACGCGAAGCACGTTTCGCCTGATTTCCCGGACGGCTATTGGAACAAGATCGAAGCTTCTCCACAGGATTGGGAAAGATCGGTCGAGCAAGTGCTTGGCGATCTGGAGGCGATACGAGAGCTGGTCAGAGATAAGAATATTGACCTTTATGCGAAGATCCCTCACGGAGACGGGCAAACGATTCTACGGGAAGCATTGCTCGTCGCCGACCATAACGCGTATCATCTCGGGCAGCTGATCTTACTAAGACGAATGCTCGAGAAGCAATAGATTCATGCCGCATCCCGAACGAAAGAACCTACGGCCCGGAACTAAGGTCGCGATCGTGCTCAAGCAGGATCAGCGAACCGGCCGCGAGACGTTGGGCGTGGTCAAAGATCTTCTGACAAGTTCGTCAACGCATCCGCACGGGATCAAAGTGAGATTGGTGGACGGCCAGGTCGGACGGGTGCAAAGGATACTTAACGAAGAAAGGGACATAACATGATGACTGGTCGATTTTTGATTTACGGTGCCAACGGCTACACCGGAGAGCTGATCACACGATACGCCGCCGAAAGCGGAATGAAGCCGATCCTAGCGGGACGTAACGCGATCAAGATCGAGGAGCTCGCAAAGAAGCATCACCTCGACTACCGCGTTTTTGCGCTGGAGGAGACGGCAAGGCTCGACGCCGCGCTTCTGGAAGTCGATATGGTGCTCCACGCGGCTGGACCGTTTTCACTTACTTCTCGGCCGATGGTCGATGCGTGTCTTCGAAACCGGAAACACTACACGGACATTACGGGTGAGATCTCGGTTTTTGAATCGATGGCGGCGCTGGATGATCGAGCAAGAGCTTCGGAGATCATGATAATGCCCGGTGTTGGTTTCGATGTTGTCCCAAGCGACTGTCTTGCACGACATTTGAAAGATCGACTTCCAACGGCGACGCATCTCTCGCTCGCGTTCTATGGTTTGGGACGGATCTCGCACGGCACGCAAGCGACGATGACGATGAACGTAGGGCGTGGCGGAGCGATCCGAAAAGATGGAAAGATCACCCCGGTGCCCGCCGCCTGGAAGTCGCGCGAGATCGATTTCGGCGAGATGAAGAAGATGGGTGTGACCATTCCCTGGGGCGATGTTTCGACGGCTTACTATTCGACCGGCATTCCGAACATCGAGGTCTTCACTGTGATGCCGAAACAGAATCTGAAAATGTTAAAGCTAAGCCGGTATCTCGGTTGGCTGCTCGCGACCAAACCGGTGCAGGATTACCTGCAGAAACAGATCCCGCCCGGCGGACCAACCGACGAGGAACGCGCGAAAGGCAAAACCCTTCTCTGGGGCGAAGCCTCGGACCTCAATGGAAACCGGGTCGAATCGCGCATGCAGGGGCCGGAAGGATACACGATCACAGCGCTCGCCGCGCTCAACATTGCGCAGAAAATTCTCGACGGAAATATCAAGACTGGATTCCAGACACCGGCAAAAGCATACGGCGCTGATCTGGTGATGGAGATCGAGGGAGTGTCGCGGCAAGACGTCAGCTGAACCGCGTATTTAGAAGGTGAGTCTGAATCCGACCTCAACACGTCTGGTCAGATCCTCGAATCGAGGATCGTCTCGCAGCGAGTCGAAGTGGTGCGATTCTCCTCTAAGGAACATCATCAGTACGTTCCGATTTCGAAGGCATTCCTCGAGGTTTTCGAGAGCTTTATTATTGTCGCCGAGATAGGCATACCATTGAGCACGCCAGAAAGCCCCTGCCTTTGGGTCGCGGTAAGAGAGCCTGATCCGTTCAACTGTGACGCCGCGCCAACCCGAAGTGGCATAAGATTCTCTAAGCCGCGCAACGGTCGTGTTATCGCCACCCTCAAGGGGCTCGAGCTTGATCACGTATTCCAACGCCTCGGATTCCTTTCCCAATGCCTCAAGGGTCCTCACGAGCCTCCGGTAAATGACTTTCCGACCCTCGGTGTTGAAACTGATAAGGCGCTTGTATTGTTCCTCCGCGTCAGCGTATCGCCGCGCGGTATACAAATTGTTAGCGTATTGTCGCTGAATGCGAAATGAAGCGGGAGCAAAATCCATCGCAGCCTTGATCTCAGCAAATGCTTCGTCCATGCGGAGACGCGAACTCAGTAGCGCGCTGTACGTCAAGTGCGCATCCGCGGAATTCGGATCCAGTTCCAGACTTCGTTTGCATGCTGACTCCGCTCCAGCGGCATCGTAGTCGTAGAACAATCGCACGTCACAAAGTGACACGTACGCGTCGGCGAGATTTGGATCTATTGAGAGCGCTTTTTTGATCGCGTCGAGAGAACGCAAATGCTCTTCCTCGGTTTGAAGTCCCGTCCCGTAACCCGGCCTCACAACCCTCGCTAATCCTGCCCAGGCATTCGCGTAATTCGGATCGAGCTCGAGGGCCTTAGTCAAACTTTCAATTGCCTGTTCCGAATTAGAGCTACCTTTGTCGGCGAGGGCCATGCCGAGATGATAGAGTCGGTAGGCCTCTTCATTCGTCGTGCCGCGCTTTACTGTGAAACCGTTCGACCGGCTATTGAACCTACTCATCAACCTGTTTGCAACATCGGCGGCCACGGCATCTTGAACTGCAAAGATACCCGAAGTCTCTTTCTGGAAGATAAAAGAGTCCTCAACTTGTCCAGAATTGACATTCCACAGTTGGATCGTGATGCGGATCTTTCCCTCAGCTAACTGGTAATTCGGCGCAAGGACGTAGTCGACTTTTTGCTCGCGGCCGGCTAAGAGCGGATCCTGATCGATGCGTGTATATTTTCGAGTTTCACTTAGCGGCCGGATGATGAAGCCATCGATCGAATTCAGCCTCGTGATAAGCGCGTCGGCGACTCCTAACTCGTAACGCTCCACGCGATTTGATACATCGATCGGCTTGGGCGGAAGAACAGCAAAATGTTTTTTGCCCGCAACTGGAGATGCCGAGAGCCCTAGTAAAAAATAAACTAACACTACAACGCCAGTCGCCAATCCGAGGAGCCCAAGCCAGGCGAGGATTCTCGAACCTAACCTCGCTGCGTCTGATCGGCCGGTGTCTTTGCTCGCTCCGTTCGTAGCTTGCTCAGTGCCGTTCCGAACTAGCTGTGGTCGGAACTCCGGGCGCGCCGCTACAGCAGATTCAGGCTCCCTTAATTTTCCGTTAAAGCGGTACCCACGCCGGCGGAGCGTCTCGATCATCTGCCGGCCATCGGTAGTCTCACCGAGGACCTTTCGTAGAAAGTGAATGTGCTGAATGAGGTTCGATTCTTCGACCGAAGTAGTTCCCCACAATCTCGACATGAGGACGTCTTTACTCACGATCTCGCCTCTACGCTCTACGAGTGCGAGAAGTGTTTCGACCTGCTTTGGCCTGAGGGGAATTTCCGTGTTGTCGCGGTAGAGCATCAAGTGCTCCGCATCGAGACGAAATTCCTGAAATTCGTAAACCGAGCGAGCGGACGGTTTAACTAGACTAAGGTTAAATTCATCCACAATTAATTTTAAATCCAACGACATTACAGTGCCCTCGACTTTATGGTTATCCGCGAATCGGAAACCCGGAGGACGTCGCTGCTAGATCGGCGAGATCAAGCGTAAGTCTGGCGAATGGGTGCATTCTAGCACCGCTCTAATTGGCTTACAAGCGATTTTCCATCCGCGTTTCCGGTTCGTTTACGGGGCTGGAAACCTGCCCACTTAACCAGTTAAACGTTTGTATCGCCAGTGGTTTTGGACCATTCGGAATAGGAGAAAGGAAATGAAAACGACGAATTGGAACACCCGAGCAAAAATTTACAAGATACTCCCGCTCTCGGTACTGATATTCGGGTTGATCACACAAGGAATGGCGTTCGGAGCAGTTAAGGGATCAACGGCCTCGCGCCGATCGGCTGCAGTAGTGAATACGGACGACGGCATAGTACTCGAATGGAACGAGATCGCGATCAGAAAGATCCTTCCAAATGGACCGCCGTTTACAGCCGCGAGGTTCATGACGATGGCGCAGCTCGCGGTGTTCGAGGCAGTGAACGCGATCACCGGGAAGTATCAGCCGTACCTTGGAACGGTAAGCGCGCCGGAAGGGGCGTCTCCGGAAGCAGCCGCAGTGATGGCGTCATACGGTGTGCTGACAGCATTCTTTCCGGGGGCGGATCTCGATGCGCGGCGGGATAGCTCACTGGCATCGATACCTGACGGGCAAGCTAAGAGCGATGGTATTGCCGTCGGTCAAGCGGCCGCTGCTGCAATAATCGCAGATCGAACCGGCGACGGTTCTGCTCCGCCGCTGGTCTATCTCCCAACGTCAATGGATCCGTATGAGTGGCAGTTAACTCCTGGCTGCACTGGCGGTGTATTCAAACACTGGCCGAACGTTCGGCCGTTTGCGATCGAAAGTGCGTCGCAGTTTCGGTCCGAACCCCCGCCGGAACTCACGAGCGGCGTATATGCGCAGGACTATAACGAGGTGCAGACATACGGAGACATTAATAGCCCAAACCGTCCGCAGGATCGCACCGATGTTGCTCGCCTGTATGCGGTCGGTCCTGGTCACTGGACATGGAATTTCATTCTGCTTCAGATCGCCAGCACTCGGAACGATGAGATCACCGATACCGCGCGCGTGATGGCGGTGATGAACATGGCGATCAACGACGCCTACATCTCCGGATTCGAAACAAAATATGTCTACCGAACATGGCGTCCGGTAACCGCTATCCCGCGCGGCG
>DASUSJ010000306.1:0-12513 GCA_036375155.1 Pyrinomonadaceae bacterium | reverse complement strand
TATGCTGGCAAGACGGTTGCGGTCGAAGGCGTTATCGTTCGTTCCTGCAAGAAGGAAGGCTGCTGGATGGAAATGGCCTCTAAGGAAGGCGCGAAGTCGGTCCGCGTTACATTCGGAGATCACGCGTTTTACATCCCCCTGAACTCGGCCGGCATGAAGGTCAAAGCGCAGGGAACTTTCAAAACCAAAGTTTTGACAAAGGAACACGTGGACCACTTGATAAAGGACGACGGTGCGAAGTTCGAGAACCGAAATGCCGATGGAACAGTGACCGAGGTTTCATTCGATGCCACCGGGGTCGAGTTGACGAAAGTAAGCTAGGGATCTCGTCGATAGAATTTGCCCGCGAAGTGTGAAGACTTTCGTACACTTCGCGGGCATTGCCATGTCAACTCTTTGAGCTGAGGTCTAGAAACTTAGCCTCACGGCCAACTGGACTTGTCGTGGATCGCCGATGCCCTGACGTAGGAAGCCATCGAAGTTGAACAAACTCGGAGCCGTCAACGAATTCTGGTTTCCCGCCCCCGAGAGCGAGTTAATGAGGTTGTCGTTGTTAAAGGTATTGAACATCTCGATCTGCGGTGTCAGCTCGACCGTTTCGGTTAGTCGGAACACCTTAGCAAGCCGCCAATCGAACGAAAAGTATTCGTTATCTTTCCGCAGCGTATTACGGTTCGTTGCCGTTCGAATAGCAGGCGTCGCGGGCTGTGCCGAGCGGAATTGAATGCGGGGCGAAAACTCGAAGCCCCAAGGTAACTCAAAGTGTCCGAAGAAGTTGAATTTGTGTCGGATATCTCGGTCTGACAGCGCGTAGTCAAGACCCGGATTCGTAACGTCAAAAGAGCGATCCGTGAATGGGTCGCGTTCGTTCGAATCGTCATCCTTATCCCTCGCCAAAACGTAGTTGGCTTCAAGCTGAAATCGATCGCTGAACCGCTTTCTGATTCCTGCGGTGAAGCCGTAGTACTCCGACTTGCCGACGGACGTCGTTACCATAGTCTCGTCCAGGTATGGTTGGAAAATACCCAAGCGTCCGAAATTCAAAAATCGCGTCAGGTGACGACCCTTTGAATAAGTGAAATCGAAATACATCGCCCAATTTGCCGCTATCTCCTGTTCATACGCGGTATTGAAGGTGTAGATGTCGGGGTTCTGGTAATCGCGATCGAAAACGCGGACACCACTAAAGCACGGGAACGGATTAACCCCCAGCGGACCAGGGCAGGTCTGAGCCGTTGCTGCAACGACATTCGGCCACACAGGGCGAACATTATTGAACGGCCCAGCGGCTATCGTCTGTTGCTGTACACCGTTGGTCGTGATCGACCCGACCTGCGACAGCATGTTCTGACGGGCGTTGTAAACACCAAAGCTCGCCCGCAACACGCTTTTGCCGTTGCTAGCAATGTCCCACGCAAACCCGACACGTGGTTGAAACATGCTCTTGTCGCTGGGCAGTGTTCCGTCGGACGGAAAACGCGGGTCATCGAGGAATATCCCGTACGCCGTCTGGCTGGGCGCCACAACCGGATCGGGAAAGATCTGCGCTTCCCATCGCAATCCGTAATTCAACGTGAAGTTCGGCCGGATCTGCCATTTGTCCTGCGCAAAAAGAGCATAGTCGTTGTTCGTGATGTTCGATGCACCGGCAGCATCGGTTGCCGGGCCAGCGGGACCGGCCCCCTGAAGATACAACAACAGCGGCGTTGCGCCGGTGCCGCCCCCTCCACCGACCGCGGGACAAGTTTGATTGAAAGGCGGACCGGGTGTGATCCAGGTGCCGTTCGGGCAAAGCGAAGCAGTTGGTCCGAAGCCGTTTGCCGCAGGCGCCGAAGCATAGCGAATAAAGCCGTTCACGCTGTCGAAGATGTATCGGCCGGTGAAGAATCCGCGAAAGACCTGATCATTCAGGCTGTGTATCCATTCGAGTCCAAACTTGATCGTATGCGCGCCCTTGATAAGGGACATGTTGTCGCGGATCTGAGTTCGCCAGAACAGCTCGTCGATCCCCGGCTGCAGGAAGAAGGGATTTCCGAATCGAAATGTTGTACCGAATCCCATCGCGGTGTCAGCCGGAATGTTCGACTCCGTGGCCGAACGGGGACGTTCCTCACGCGAGTATGTGAAGTGAGCTTCATTGACGATCGTCGGTGAGATTGTCGAATAGAGGTTGAAGTTTGCGACGTTTATCTTCGACGGTCCCTCGGTTCCGTTTGCCGAAACGCCGTACGTCGGGACATCGAACGTCTGATTAGTATTCTTCGAATAGTCGAAGTTGTACGATGCGCTCAACTTGTTACTCTGGCTGAGATCCCAGTCCAGCTTTCCGAGAAAAGCGGTGTTGCGAACGGCTCGGTCGATCGGCAGTCCCTCCTCTTGATTTCTAGTCGTACGCAAGAAGTTGATCAGGGCGAGCCGCTGGCAGTCCGGGTTTGTGATGATCAATGCTTCGTTCGCCCCGATGGTCGGTGCGGCGACCGGACACGCGGTGTCGCCGACCTGCTCGCTTAGATTCCCACGCGTGAGATTTTCGCGAATCGACTCGAGAGCAAAGAAATAGAATGCTCGGTTCTTTACTATGGGCCCACCGATCGTGCCTCCGAACTGCTCCCGGTGAAACCCTTCGAGAGGCTTGCCGTCGGAAGTATCTGACGAAAGCGCTTCCAGGCGCTGGTGCCAGAACGCGCTGCCGTGGACATCGTTCGTGCCCGATTTCGTTATGACGTTGATGATACCGCCTGCAGTACGCCCATACTCAGCGTTGGCTCCGGTCGCGATCACCTGGAACTCTTTTACGGCTTCGAGTGAGATATCGATCGCAGCTCGTTGTCCGCCTGCCTGCTCGCCAAAGAAGCCGTTGTTGTAATCGCCGCCGTCAAGACTGACGTTGTTAAAGATCCCGCGCTGACCCGCAAAGTTGATCTCATCGCCGTCGGGGCCCTGCGTGATGCTCACGCCCGGCGTTAATGTCAGAAGATCCTCAAACTTTCTCCCGAGTATGGGCGTGTTTTCGATCGCCGTCTCGTTGATCGTGGTGCTGGCCTCGGTCTTTGCCGTATCGATCGTCGGTGTCGATGTGATCGTTACCTCGCCGCTGACACCGGAAACCTGCAGCGTCGGATTTAGCGACAGCTGCCGGCCGACAGTGATCTCAACATTCTCCTGATTCAACTTTGCGAACCCACTCTTCGAAACAGACACGACATAACGACCCGGGGGAAGTGACAGCAGAGTAAAACGCCCCTCCTGGTCAGTTGTGAATGTTCTGGTGAAGTTGGTGTCGACGTTCCTCGCCTCGACTGCGGCTCCGGGAACTACAGCACCCTGTGCGTCAACGACGACTCCCTGAATGGAGCCGGAAGTAATGTCCTGAGCATTCAGGCCACCAGCCAGAAGCGTCAACACGGCTAGACATACTACGGTTCTGATCCCCAATGTTCTGATAATCGGATCCATACGCAACATGAACTTTCTCCTTAACTGAATTATCGGAAACTGTTTCCCGCAGGGCCGGTCAAGACAAAAGTGGTAAGGATGGCGTAACAACCTTTCGGTTGTTGTCGTCGCGACTCCGGGTAATTGCAGAGCGTCGACGAAGATCGAAATTCTTCAGAGACCGGCGAACGAGAAGAAAAGCAGGGGAATTATATTCCGCCGTTGCGCGGATTCACAAATTACTGATTGCTAATTCCTTCGAGCGCCCACAACGCGGCGGAAGACGCTTCAAGAATGCGAATAAAAAATCCAGAAAACTGGATATATAAAAATAAGAAAAAGAAATATAAAAGTAAGTTATTTGAGGGCCGATGTTTAGAGGAAGTTTGGTCGGACTAAATACACATAACTGCGTAAATTGCTGAATGACTGATGTTTGCGCGCCTTTTCAGCTTTTGGAATACATCTTGCCGCTCCCGGTGCCGAATTCGAATAACAATTCGAACATTCGTTTTAACTGGGAGGAAATGTCCATGAAATCATTTGGACTAAGGAACGTCGGCGCGATGCGCAAATTGCTCGTGTCGACGTTCGTGCTATTTGTTCTCGCTCAGGTCGCCTTCACACAGGCTACCTCGGGCGTCACCGGCGTCATTTCAGACGCAACTGGACGCGTCGTTCCGGGTGTCGCTGTTACCTTAACGGATACCAGTACCGACCGTTCTTTCACCACCACAAGCAACGACCAGGGGTCGTATACCTTCAACAATGTTCCGCCGGGTGACGCGTATAAACTCACCTTTGCTGTACAGGGTTTTCAGACCCTTTCGATTTCGAGCGTCACCCTCGGTGTGGCAAAGGTCGAAACCTATGATGCAACGCTCAGTGCAGGTGACGTAACGGCGACGGTGGACGTTGTTGCCAGCAGTAGCGGCGATACACTCAACACGACGGATCCGAGTATCGGTAACGTCATAGACACGCGCCAACTTCGCGAGCTTCCGATACAGATCCGCAGCTCGCCGGCGGCTTTGATCAGCTTGCAGCCCGGTGTCATCGGGAATAACGTCGGTACGGCGGCGACTAATCGCGTCGGCTCAGTTACCGGCTCTCGTGCCGACCAAGGCAACATTACGATCGACGGCTTCGACGCCAATGATCAGGCGACGGGGCAATTTGCCGCTACAACCGGTAATTCGCCGATCGACGCAGTGCAAGAGTTCCGTGCGGTTTCGACCAACCCGAGCGCTTCCGAAGGCCGGAGTGCGGGTGGTCAGGTTCAGATCGTGACGAGAAGTGGAACGAACCAATTCCATGGCTCGCTTCGCGAGTACAACCGTAGTGAAACGTTCGCCGCGAACAGTTTCTTCGCTAACAGGGCCGGAGTCTACACTCAGGAAGACGAACTGCTTAGCGGAGGCTCCCTGGTCGCAGGCACGCAGAAGCAGCCACGACCGCATTTGGTCCGCAACCAATTCGGCGGCAGCTTGGGCGGCCCGCTTCCTTTCCTGAATTTCGGCGACCGCGATCCTGGTGACCCGTATTTCAGAAGCGGTAAGGATCGTCTCTTCTTTTTCTTTGACTATGAGGGGCGACGGGACGCTCGGGGAATCGCGTCAACGAGAATCGTGCCGCTCGATCACTTCCGCAACGGTCAGGTCGCCTACATTAACAACACAGCAGGCTGCACGACGCAGAGCCGGTTAAATACGACGCCGCAGTGCATCACCATCACAAATCCGGCAATTCTTGACCCGCTGAACATCGGTGCTAACGCCCCGCTGTTGAGTTATCTCAATGGCCGCTACCCGCGTGCCAACGACTTCACCCTCGGTGACGGTGTTAACACCGGAGGCTTCCGGTTCAACGCCACCTCACAGCGTTCCGATGATACTTATACAAGCAGGTTTGACGCTAACATCACCGATTCGCAAAAGCTTTTCGTGCGACTGAGTATCGCGCGGGGGGATCAAGACGATATCGTCAACACCGTCGCTCAGCAGTTCCCCGGCGATCCGCCGACCGCTCTCATTGTCACCCGAGATTACCTTCTCGGTGGTGGTTGGAGTTGGGTCATCACGCCGAATTTCTTTAACCAGTTCGCAATCGGAAATGCCCACTCAGGTCTGGATTTCCCGAACCTGCTTGATCCCCTTTCGCCCAACTCATGGACATTCATGAACACGACGACGGGCGGAGCTATCTCGGCTCCATGGGGGACCATTAGTGAGCAAACGCGAACGGTCGATACCCCGACCATTCGCGACGACGCCACTTGGACCACCGGCAGCCATACTTTCTTGTTCGGCGGCCAGTGGAAACCGATTCGTTCCGTATCCGGCATCCGGAACGACTTCAATTTCGTTACCGTAGGCCTGGGCGGCAATCGCAACTCGTTGGGCAGCGCCACCCGACCCGCGGATCTACTTCTAACTTCTACTGGTGCTGTTAGCTCAACAGCTGCGGCAATATGGGATCGCGCTTTTGCTTTCTCGCTTGGAAGGATTGGGTCGGTTTCGTCCCAATTCAATTACACGTTCGACGGTGAAGCGCTCCCGCTCGCCTCGGGGAAGAACAGAGACTTCCGCTATAACGAGTACGAGCTTTACTTGCAGGATAACTGGAAGTTGACGAGCGCCTTGACGTTAAATCTCGGCCTAAGGTGGCAGTATTACGAGCCGCCTTACGAAGTAAACGGTTTCCAAACGACGCACGACGTTGATTTTGAGGAGTTGTTTGCCACGCGTCTCGCAAACGGTGCCGCAGGTATCGGCGGTGACGATGCCGAGCCGTTCCTGACTTACGACGTTGCCGGCAAGGCGAACGACCGTCCTGGTTACTACAAAGGCGACTGGAACAATTTCGCCCCGCGAATTGGGTTTGCTTATGCGCCTTCGTTCACGAGCGGGATCGGAAAGTGGCTGTTTGGCGATCGTAAGACGTCAATTCGTGGCGGTTATAACCTGCAGTATGAGCGTGTGGGTGGTGCACTGACTTTCATTCAGGATCAGGTTTCGTACCTGTTCGATAACACCGCCACCACGAATTTCGGTGGGCAGGGAGCGAGCAATGTCGACCTTGCATTGGATCCGAGGTTTACCTCGATCAATTCGCTGCCTGTAATTAACACTGCTCCGATCAGCACCCGTCCGCTGACTCCTTTTGTCGAGGATGGTGTTCCGTTCGGTAATGCGGAAGGTCAGGTGAACTATACGATCTCGAACACATTTGAGGTGCCGTATTATCACCAGTACAGCATCGGGTTCCAGCGCGAACTGCCGGGCAACTTCCTGTTGGAGGTTTCTTATGTCGGTCGCCTGGGACGAAAGTTGTTCACCCAGGTGGACGCTGCTCAGATCGTGGACTTCACAGACCCGGCTTCGAATCAAACCTTGCTGGGTGCTTTCAACAACGTACAGAGTCAAGTGAACGCGGGAGCGACCCCGGCGACGGTGGTCTCGCAGGCGTTCTTCGAGAATCAAGGTGCGTTGGCGATCGGGGCTCCTTGCACGGTGATCAATTGGAACCAAATCTTTCCGGGTGCGGGTGTTACCAATTGTACATCCGCTGCTCTTGCCCTCGTTGGTAGTTCATTGTTCGCGATCGGTGACGCCTCTGATACGGTTCAGGCCCTCAATGCCTTTGGAACGCTTCGGAGCAACGTCGGCCTTAGCGGTCAATTCTCGACCAACGCTTACATCAGTAACCTGGGACGTTCGCGCTATGACGGTCTGCTTTTCAGTCTTCAAAAGCGATTTTCGAACGGTTTTCAGTTCGACGTCAATTACACCTATTCTGTCGCGAAGGACAACAATTCGAGCGTCGCCAACACCGTTTTTGGCGGCTTGATCTGCGACTTTCGTGATCTGAATGTGTGTTACGGACCATCGGACTTCGATATCCGTCACGTTGCCAACGTGAACGGTATTTGGGAACTGCCCTTTGGTCGGGGTAGATGGATCGGCGGGAACGCATCTGGCTGGGTGGACCAACTCATCGGAGGTTTCCAGCTGAGCGGCATATTCACGTACCGCTCGGGATTACCGTTTAGCACGACCACCGGTTCATTCCCGGTCGGGTTTGTATACGACAGCCCTGCCGTGTTCAGCGGCAGCTCCTCGTTGCTCACCGGGAATATCGATCCGACCGGAAGCGCCGTCGGTTTCTTCGGAAATACCGACGCTACTACCGCAGTTCTGGACGCGTTCAGGAACCCTGTCGGCGGGGAGATCGGTCAGCGAAACAACCTTCGTGGTCCGAGCTTCTGGAACCTGGACCTTAGCTTAGCTAAGAATTTCAGGATGCCTTGGGAAGGCCATCGATTGCAGCTCCGCGTTGATGCATTCAACGTATTCAACCGGAATGTTTTTGGATTGCCAAACGCAAACATTAACTCTTCCAGTTTCGGTCAGATCACGACGTCGGCGTCGATACCTCGTGAACTTCAATTCGCGATACGGTACGACTTCTGATTGCGTCGTTTTTGATCGCTTTGGGTCGCGGGAGAAATTCCGCGACCTTTTTTTGTACATGTGCAGTCTCTAAAAGGCCTTATCGGCAACGAGGCGGCTATGTTAATCTTTAGGTCTTGCATCGTTTACGACCGAGCTTTTTTCATATTCCAACTATTTTTAGGGGAGACGAATCTATGTTCTGGAAAATCGTGCTCGTTCTGGGACTGCTGGGAGTTTTGTTGGGATTTGCGGTTACCGCGATCTCGGTAGCGTTGCCGATAATCGAGGGGCCACGGATCAGCTGGGAAGAGGCCGCACTCGGCATTATTCCGGGTGTTATAGTTTTGGTAATTTCGTTGTTTGTGTTTTTGGTTGGATTGATCTTTGTGATCAAGAATCGGAAGCGAGGAGTTTTGAAAGCCCCTGGGCGAACTGAAACTTAAGATTTAGTCACGTCAGGTGCTCGGGAGGACGGGTCGGGAAAGTTCAGATTAGGTACGTGCGAGAGGCTTGCCAGCCTGTCGATTCATTGAATGAAACCATTCAAGATCAGAAATATTACGATCGACCCGCCGCTTATCCTTTCACCGATGGCAGGCGTGACAGATTACACTTTTCGCCGGTTGATCAAACGGCGCGGCGGTGTAGGTCTGGTAGTCTCTGAGTTCATTTCTGTTGAAGGTCTGACTCGCGGTAATCCGAAATCGAGGAGACAGATGCGTTTCGACGAAGAGGAACGCCCGTTCGCCGTGCAGATCTTCGGCGGCCAGCCGGGGCGGATGGTCATGGGCGCCGAGATGGCGGAAGATGTCGGGGCAGACATCCTCGACGTGAACTGCGGCTGCCCCGCCCCAAAGGTGGTCAAGAACGGCGGAGGCTCGGGATTACTGCGAGAGCCTGAACGACTTGAAACGATCCTCAAAGAGATCAAAAGGTCGATCACTATTCCGCTCACGCTGAAGCTCCGCACCGGATTCTCGGAATCTACGATCAACGTTGTCGAGATCGCGAAGATGGCCGAGCAGTGCGGTGTCGAGCACATCCAGGTTCATGGACGCACACGTGACCAAGGTTATAAAGGGCTCGCCAACTGGGACCTGATCCGCCAGGTAAAAGAAGCTGTTTCGATCCCCGTCTCCGGCAACGGAGACATCACGACTATCGAATACGGCTTGCGAAAATGGCGTGAAGCCGGAACGGATGGTATTTTGATCGGCCGCGGTGCTATGCAGAATCCTTGGATCTTCCGGCAATTCGCCGATGCACTCTCGGGGCGCGCTCCCTACGAACCCAGTCTTGAAGAAAAGAAGACCGTGCTGCTCGAGTTCTTCGGCATGTGCCGCGAAGAGATGCCGGAGTTAGTAGCTCTCGGGAAAATGAAACAGCTTGCCGGCCAATTCACAAAAGGTCTTGTCGGCGGCGCTCAGTTTCGCCAGACGCTCTACCACTCGCATTCGGCCGGCGAGATCCTGGATAACATTACGGCCTACTTCCACACCCTCGGGACCGGCGAGCGATACGGAGATGGCTTGGTAGAGGCGGACGATGCCGTGGTCGAATCCTGCGATGCGTTTTCCTCCCATCCCACTGCCGGAAGGTCGAGTTCAGGATCCGAATGTTCTTCGACGCCGGTAGGGTTCGGTACCTGAGCACCGGACATAGGCAAGTGATTTCTCTCGTATGAAACGAACGATCTTCTTTTTAGGGATACTATTCCTGGCTTCGGTTTGTGCGTTGTCGCAGACAGAAACCAACCGTAAAGCCGAGACGGGAGCAACGACCCAACAGACCTTTCGTGCAACTCCTGCATACGCGGAACTCCTGTTGAAAAAGACCGAATATTCCGCCGAACTTGAGTCGTTGATTCTTGAGTACACCGAAGATTATCCGAAGGTGAAAGATATCCGTCATGGATTGACACTAGTCGACCGCGAGAGCGCTCGCTTGGCAAGGGTAAAACCGGTGGATCTCCCTAAGCTTACACTTGCCCTTGGTAAGCTCATGTCTCGTAAGATCGATCTCGAGATCGACCTTTGGAACCTGCAGAAGAACTACAAAGACGAACATCCGGAGGTTAAGCGTGCGAAGCGCAAGGTCGAGATCTACGAGCTTGCGATTGCCGAGGTCCTGAACTAGTTCTCGTCCTCCGCGGTCTCGCGCTCTTCTACCACTTCATATAGTGCCGCCGCGGAATGTTTCGGTATCTGCTTCGTTGCCGGCACTTCTCTTACAACGACTTTCAGATACCTCTGCCGGCGTCTGATCTCCAGCACATCGCGTGGCTTTATTTCCTTGGATGACTTCGCCTGGGCGCCATTGACCCTGATCAGGCCGGAGTCGCAAAACTCCTGGGCGAGGCTCCTGCGCGGCATCAGTCGGCTGACTTTCAAATACAGGTCGAGACGCATATTCGGTAAAAGAAAAGGGCGGCGGAACGCATTTTCCACCGCCCTCTATTTTCACAACAAAGCGTGGCTACTTGTTAGCCGGCTTCTCCTTTCGATCGTCCGCGAAGAGGATCGGCGAAACAATAGGTCGATAACTGTCGCTGATCTTGATATACGAATCAGCACGGAGCGACGCAAGGAATTTCTTCTGCTCCTCCGGCCCCTTTTCCTGTGTGATCGCCAATCGAACCGCATTCTCATCGAAGTGCGATTCGCTGCTCGCTTGTTCCCGAGCGTCAACACGCAGAATTACAACACCGACCGGCTCCGCGTTTATAGGATCGGTAAAGCCACCAATCTTTACTCCTTTGAGGGCATCGGTGATGATCGCTGACATTTCCGCGGGCCGGATCTTGTCCGTTCCGCGTCCCTGTGTTACCTGCCCAGGATCGGTGTTCTCTTTTTGGATCTTCGCGAAATCGCCGCCGGCCCGTAGTTGGGCAACAAGCTGTTTAGCCTTTTCACGAACGGCATTTTCGTCACGTCCGGCGAAGGCAAGAAATATCTCACTTACAGTCACCGTCTCGGGTTTCGTAAACCTCGCTTTGTGCTTCTCGTAGTACTCCTTCAGTTCCTTGCCCGTTGCACCCCAGTAAACTTTCGCCTGAACTTCCTTCTGGAGAACGATATCCTTGGTCGCCTGCTTCCTCCACATCTCGCGGATATCCTCCGGGTTGACTCCGGTCCTTTCCATCTCCTTGTAAAGCTCATCAAGGGTCTTCATGTTGTACTGCTTCATGATCTCAAGAAAGCGACGGTTGACGCTTGCTTCGACCTCGCTATCAAGCCGCAACTCCTTGGCTTTCTGTACCAGCAGCTCTTCATGAATGAGGCTTGCGATCATCTCACCTCGCTTCTCCTCAACCAGTTTTTCCATCTCTTCGCGCTTCTTGCCCTGTTGAACTCCTTCGTCGATGATCCCCTTGGCCTCCCGTTTCACCTTTGAAAGAGTGATAACGCCCTCGTTGACCTGAGCAACAACTTCATCGACCACGCGTTCCTCGGTCTCCTGTGCCGAAACTCCGGCTACTCCCAGTGCTACGAACGCCAAGGCGAAGAAAACAGAACGAAAATATCTCATCGATAAACTCCTAAAAATACAGTGTGTAATCTATTTTATGTACAGATTCGCGTCAAAGTCGTTTGATGCATCGAATCCGCCTTGCGTTTCTTTTCAAAACACACAGAAACTGTTTTAGAAACGTTGCGATATTAAGGCTTTTTATTAATATCGGGTCGTCCTGCCCGAGCGACGCCCGATGAACAAACAATGCCCGATATGCAGTCTTAAGAATCCCGCCCCGTCCAGTGTCTGTATTCGCTGCGGCCATCGACTCCGTGAAAAGGAGAATATATCGTCTAAGCGAGGTTTACTCAAATCCTCCATCGTGAGACGCGCCGTTGTATGTTTGATAGTTCTCGCGGTTGTTTTCCTCGGTTTTTACGTCTCGCTGATATTTTCCTCCGATAAACTGGATACCGCGCAACTCGCCGAGGTCCGGGCCTCGATCGGTATCCTCGAACAGAAAGGGTTCGTCGATGAGGTCTATTTCCTGAAGCATTTTGCTGTTTACAGGGCTAACGACAACTGGTTGAACGCATCGGTCGAGAAAGAAAGCGCGTATGCGGCCACGAACTTTCCGTTCGAGATCGTGACCCTTTACCCTGACTTTTTCACGTACCCCAAGGATGAGACCGAACGCGCTGCGATCCTGCTACACGAGGCAAAACATCTACAGGGACTCGATGAAAAGGAAGCATACGAATTCGTTTGGAAAAACCGCGGCCGGCTTGGGTGGACAATAGACAAATACGGGGACTCGCTTATCTGGCGGGAAACCAGAAAGCTGACAAAAGAACATGCTCCCCACCTTTTCGTTTGCGATTTCAATCCCTACGACGACTGTACCCGTTGATCACGCCCTAACATCCTCCAGCGCCTGCCGAGCGGTAGCGATCGGTCCGCTGCTATCGACCTCGATCCTGAGTATGCCACTCGGTGAAAAGCTCGCACGTTCGTTCTGCGATAGATAATCCATCAACTTTTCTGGAGCGACCTTCGCGCTTTCACTCAGCTTTATTGCCAATTGTGTACCTGACTTGTCGATAGAAACGACGTGCATGCGCTCGGCAAGCTTTCGCAATCGTCCGTACGCGAAAAGGTTTTCGACCGATTC
>DASUSJ010000305.1:0-7635 GCA_036375155.1 Pyrinomonadaceae bacterium | reverse complement strand
TAATAGCGTGGGGTGGAGCGAGCTTAGGCGAGCGACGCCCCACGACTTGTTCGGAAGGAATGTCCGACCCTGCAAGGCTGCCGAACTCGGTCGAGAGAAGTTCGTTCTTCCATCTTTTGTACTTCTGAAGAAAATTGTTCGGGATCACTTCTTTGATACCGGTGTCATCCTTTATCCCGGGGCCGGTCGTCAAACGCGATCCCGGCGCCAGCGAGTTGCGCGCTGCTGCAGGTACGCATCCGTCAGCGTTCACTGTAAGCGTGGATGTCAGGAGAGTAAATAGAACAATAGATCCGAACAGTTTCATCAGAAATTGACCTCAACTGAAAGACTCGTTTCAGGCAGCTTAGCTCTGCCCGGCCGGCGGTACCAGTAATTGAATATCAGTTCAGATAGTAAGAGAAATATGACGCGGGAATCAACATTTATTCGGACCGTGGGAGCGGCCCGGAGCCGGAGCGGGACGGGTGGATAACTTAGGAATCTTGTAAAGAACAAATCAGGCCGCCGACCGGCATGCCGGCGGCCTGTACGCGCCTGGGGTCTACATGCAATAGACTTTTCGAAGCGCTTAAGGCGATAGATGCTGGATATTTCCAACGTCATCGCCAGGATTTCAAAGAGGAACATTCCTAAGACGGCCGCCTTTCGTTCTTTTGCAGAAAAATTTTTCGCAACTTATCTTTATCGTCCGTATGTTTCGGTAATTTGTCTTAGTTTCTCGGCAAGCTCGTCCGTGAGCTCGTCCTTCTTGAACCTCCAGGCCCAGTTTCCGGAAGTAGTTGCCGGCTGATTCATTCGCGCGTCGTTGTCGAGTCCGAGCACATCCTGCAGCGGGGCTACCGCGGTATCAGCGACCGACGCCCATATCGCCCGGATCATCTCCCAGTGAATGTTGCTGCCATCCGTGTCGAGATATTTCATGCAGTGCTCCCGCGCCGGATTGTCCGCCGGCAGAGCTTCCCACCAGCCGACGGCGGTATCATTGTCGTGAGTGCCGGTGAAAGCAACGCAGTTCCGTATGTAGTTGTGCGGAAGAGCCTGATTGCCTGCGTCACCGCCGAATGCGAATTGCAGGATCCTCATTCCCGGAAAGTCGAACTCATCACGAAGCTCATCTACTTCAGGTGTCATGAATCCAAGATCTTCGACCCAGAACGGAGGATCCCCCAGCTTGGATTGCATCGCAGTAAATAATTCCTTTCCCGGAGCCTCAACCCATTCCCCATGTTCGGCGGTGGTATTGCCGCCCGGGACTTCCCAAGCCGCCTGAAATCCTCGGAAGTGATCGATCCGGGCAAGGTCCAGGATGCTGAGCGTGTGTCGAACCCTGCTGAGCCACCACGCAAATCCATCGGCACGCATCGCCTCCCAGTCATAGATAGGATTACCCCACAGCTGTCCGGTCTTGGAAAAATAATCCGGCGGAACGCCTGAAACGACGCGCGGCGAACCATCATCGTTCAGCTTGAACTGATCGCGGTTGCACCAAACATCAACCGAATCCAGAGCGACGAATATCGGGATATCCCCAACGATCTTTATGCCCTTCGAATTCGCGTATTCCTTCACTGCCGACCACTGTCTGAAGAAAAGAAACTGGTAAAACTTCTGAGCCCTTATCTCAGAATGGAGGTCTTTCGCGGCGCGAGTCAGAGCCTTCTTGTCGCGCAGTTTCAAAGGTTCTTCCCACTCGTACCAGGGCCGTTGATCCTGCGAAAACTTGATCGCGCGGTAGAGTGCATAGTCGTCGAGCCATGACTTGTTGTTGCCGATAAACTCATCGAACTCCAGTTGCAGTGCATCGTGTGCATTCGAGAAATGCTTGTACGCTTTGTGTAGCAACCCGTTCTTCGATTCGTGAACGGCGCCGTAATCCACCTGGGACGGACTGGGGTTGGGGAATGAAGAATGAAGATCGGCATCGACCGAGCGTAGAAGGCGATCTTTGACCAGCTTCTCGGGCGAGATAAGCAAGGTGTTTCCCGCGAAGGCCGAAAAGCTTGCGTATGGCGAATCTCCCCAGCCGGTCGGTCCCAGCGGCAGGATCTGCCAGTATGCCTGTTTTGCTTGCGCAAGAAAATCGACGAACTTGAAGGCCTCCGGCCCGAGATCCCCGATGCCGTGATCACCGGGAAGCGACGTTGGATGCAGCAGAATCCCCGATGCACGTCTGAATTTCATATTTTGGAATCGTACCAGTGCCGCACGCCACCCGACAATTTGCCGAGGCGCGGGCAATTCCTTACTATCTAACCAACGCCGTTGCTTCACCCGCGGACACCAGGCCTTCATGGCTATCGAAACAGAAAAAAAGTACCGCCTCGGACCAAAGCGGCTCGAAGAGATCACGCGAAAGCTCGTCGAGCTCGGTGCGACGTATGAAAAGGAAGTCTTCGAGGTGAACTACCAGCATCGCGGCGGCGAGATGGACGAGCGCGGCGCCACGCTCCGCCTCAGGAAGATCGGTGACTTCACGGTCCTTACCTACAAAGAAAAGGTTAAGACGGACAACGGTGCAAAGAGGAAGATCGAGTACGAGACAAATGTTTCGGACGTTGACGCAGCCGAAGCAATCATCGAGCGTCTCGGCTATCGTCTTAGCGCGGTTTATGAAAAGCGACGAAAGTATTGGAGTCTCGACGATGTCGAAGTCGTGCTCGACGAGCTACCGTTTGGTTTGTACATGGAGATCGAGGGTACGGAAGAAGCCATCGCGGCCGCCGTGGAGAAACTCGGTTTGAAAGATATCGAATACGAACCGCGTGGCTACCCGCGCCTCACAATCAAATACGGCACAATGAACGGTGAGGTAGCGGAAGCGAAGTTTGAGAGATAGACCGTTTCTGAGAACCTTGCGTTTTGCGCGGATCTTTCGAGAGTTCGCGTGTCGGGGGCGGCGCCACGGAAGATGTTTAGGACCTCCCGCGTCACTCACCAATATCCTTTCCAACAAAGAACATCTGAGCGGCGAAAGGTTCGGCCCCGGGGATCTTACGGTAGCTTCCATCAGAGCGTAAGGAACGGGCCTTCACATTATCCCGGAGGTACGCATCGAGATAGACATCCTTTAAGAAGCTTTTGATCCCGGGATCGAGTATCGGTAGAACGACTTCGACCCGGCGGTCGAGGTTTCGCTGCATCCAGTCCGCACTTCCTATATAGACCTCTTCATCATCCGGCTCCCCGCCGTTCGCAAAGTACATGACGCGGCTATGTTCCAAAAAGCGTCCGACTATCGACCGTACCCGAATGTTTGATGAAAGGCCCTTCACGCCCGGCCGCAGACTGCAGATGCCACGGACTATAAGGTCGATCTCAACCCCGGCCTGGGATGCCGAATAAAGCTCCTCGATCATCGCGGTATCCGTAAGGCTGTTGATCTTCACTACGATGCGCGCGTCTTTTCCTTCGAGCTTGTTTCGCTTTTCACGGCGCACGAGTTCGATCAGCCGCTCGCGCAAGTTCAGCGGGGCGACAAGCAGGCGATGATACTTTGTCTGCTGCGAATATCCGGTAAGGAAATTGAATAGACTTGTCGCGTCGGCACCGATCTCGTCGTCGGCCGTCAACAACCCGACGTCTGTATAAACCCGCGAGGTTATCGGGTTGTAATTTCCGCTCGCAATGTGCACATAGCGGCAAAGCTTTTCCTTCTCACGCCGCACAACAAGCATCACCTTCGAATGAGTTTTTAGCGAGCTTATCCCGTAGACGACATGGACACCTTCGTTCTCAAGCCGGCGTGCCCATTCGATGTTCATTTCTTCGTCAAAGCGCGCTTTTAGCTCGACCAGCGCGGTTACCTGTTTTCCTTCCTGACTTGCCCGTATCAGAGAATTTACGACGGGCGAATCCCGCCCGGTCCGGTAAAGACAGATCTTTATCGCCTGAACATCCTTGTCTTCGGCAGCTTCTGCGACAAAATCGGTCAACGCCGAATAAGCCATGTACGGGTGGTGCAGCAACACGTCCCGTTTCTTAAGTACATCGAAAACACTTTTCTTTTCTGTCAGAACGGCCGGATGTACCAGAGGTATCGAATTCTCTTTCAGCTCGGGACGATCCAGCAGATAAAGCTCCATCAGATCGGGAATGTTGACCAACCCGTCGATCCTGAAGACGTCCTGTTCATCGAGCCGGATCCCGTTGGCGAGAACCCTCAACATCTTGTCAGGCATACCCGCCGCAACCTCGAGCCGGACCGGAAACCGAAATTTGCGTCGCTGCAGTTCTCGCTCGAGTGTCCGTAACAGATCCCCGGCCTCATCTTCGCGGAGCTCGATGTCCGCGTCGCGCGTTACGCGAAATAGAAATCCTTCGCTCGTCTTCATATTCGGGAACAGAGCTTTGGCATTCGCAACGATCAGTTCCTCGAGGAGCGTGTACCTGCCCTTCTTGCCTTCGATCGGAATCAGCCGGGGCACGGCCGGCGGAAGCTTGATACGAGTAAAACGTTTTTGACGATAAAGATGCTTAAGGTTCGGCTGCGTAAAGTTTCGGTTTGGTTCGATGAACAAGCCGAGGTTAAGGCTCAGGTTCGAAATGTATGGAAACGGGTGCGACGAATCGACTGACTGCGGAGTCAGGATCGGAAACAGGTTATCGCGAAAGTATTTATCGAGCCTTTTTTTCTCCTTTGCGTTGAGCGACTTGTAGGGTTCGATCGATATGCCCGTGTTTGCTAGCTCGGGCATAACGCTCTCGTGAAGACATTTCGCCTGTTTTTTGAGCAGAGGCCGCAAGCGCTTTCCGATCTCTTTCAACTGTTCCCGCGCGCTCAAGCCGTCCGGTGAACGTTCGGAAACACTTTCCTCGATCTGCTCCTTTATACCCGACACGCGGATCATGAAAAACTCATCCAGATTTGTCGAGAAGATGGAAAGGAACTTCAGCCGCTCCAGTATCGGAAGAGTTTCATCCATCGCTTCCTCGAGGACCCGGCTTTCGAACTCGATCCAGCTCAGTTCGCGATTGAAGAATAATGGGCCCTCAAAGTTCCCGTCGAAACCATTCTCATGGACCAGATCGGCTTGTTTCAGAGTCTTGTTCTCGGTGTGGCTCATAACGCAGGGAGGTTATCGGATCATAAAACAACGCCAAGCGCGGACGTTACTCACTAGATGTTACACAAAACTCACGCGAACTGGAACAGATTTGAGACGAGCGTTCGCGGCCTCTTTACCCGAAACTGTAGTAAAACAGCTTGGCCCTTTTTCGTAGTGAAAACCACGTATCCCCTATAGAATCAAGCACTATTCCAATGGTGGGGCGAACGAGATCCCTTACCAGACGATCACTGTTCTTGGGATCGAACTTGATGATCTTATCGACAATTGAGTCAGCCAGAGCCTTCGCACTTTCGAGGTCTGATCTTTCAACACAATCGCGGGCCCACACCGCCTCGTTCAGAACTTCGTAAAAGAACTGGTCCCACTGCGTCATTCCGCCGGGGTTGATATTCGAGAAGATCGACGCCGCCTGATCGAAGTTTTGCCGGTTGAATTCTGTCAGCCCGATCACCGTCATATGGAGGTTGACGGTATCATCGTAGCGGAGCCCCAGTGCAGCTGTGTTCACCTTATCTGCGTCGGACGTTCGGCCGTTGCGACGAAGCACGACAGAATAGTTCCACAACATCCACGGCATAAGGTCATTCCGTGTTTCCCAGCCGGCGAACCACTTGGTGATCCGCCCGAAATCGTCCAGATTCGTCAGTTGATAACCAACCGCTGCCCAACTTTCCGTCTCCGCGGCCAGTCGGTCGGAGTTACCGTCGATGAATTTTCGAAGCGCCCCGGGCTTTTTTTCCGAAAGTATCTCCATGTAACGGCTGGCGGCGTGGGCCCACACGTCCGGAGACGCGACAATCGATTTTAGGGCCTCCTCGCTTTCGTTTTTCGTCCCTGAGTTCCATGCTGAATCTATCAGGTACCGACCAGCAACCGGATTCACCCCGCGGCCGGCGCAAACCTCACGCAGGACGGCGGAAAGGTCTTTGTCCTTACTTCCGATGTAACCAACTGCTTTTTCAACCGCGCGGTCGGCGGGTTCGCGGGGGACCGACTTATTCTCGAGCATCTCCCGAATAGCTTTTAGAACCGCCGCCTTATCTTGTTGCTTAACGGCGAGTTCAACGGCGATCGGTAGAGCGGTTGCCTTGGCCGACCGTTTCAATCCATCGACGAGACGCGCTGCCTCTTCGAGATCGTTTGCATCAATGAGTAGATCGAACAAAGTTGTAACGCCGTACTCGTAGGTCGGGTCGAGGATCACGGCCTGCTCTAGTGCATCTCGGGCCTCGTCTTTTAGATCGAGCTTGAGACAAGCTTCGGCGAGATAACCGAATGCAGTCGCCTCCCTCGGGGCTAGCCGAACCATCTCCATCGCGGCCTTGCGGTACTCGTGCACGCGATCATCATCGAGCCGGTAAATATCGGCCAGTCGGATCCAGCCGGGAAGATAACCCGGGCTCGTTTCGGTCAGCTCGGTCAGTATGTCGACGACACGGGTCTTGTTCCCGCGTTGTGCCTCGACCCCCGCCTCAACAAACCTGAGTTGCTCTGGCCGGTGGCCGTCGGGCATACGGGTTTGTGCGACCTCAACAGCTTCATCAAAGCGATGCCCGTCCGCGAGCGTATTAACCTTGATGGCAAGTGCCGGGGCGAAAAACGGATCGATCTTGAGAGCTTGTTCGACCGCATCCAAACGCTCTTGAGAGAACATTCCGGTCTCGAGCATGTCTGTCAGCGTTATCCATGCCTTCAGGTCCTTAGGCTTCTTTTCGGTCAATTCCCGGGCGAGTGCGACGGGCAGTCCCGGGTCGCCGATCTCCGCCGCCCAGCGCTTTATCGCTGCCCATGCCCACTGGTAGTCGGGATCGAACGCAACAGCCCGCTTAGCAGTTTCGATCGCAGCCTCGTGATCGCCTAAATTCCAGTAAACGTCGGCCAGGTATCCAAGAAGGTAATTATCGAACGGCATTCTCGTAAGAGCATCGATTAGACTGTCACGCGCCTCCGCAAAGCGGCCTGCGCGTTGATAGGCCTCAGCGAGTTGCTGGACACCATAGCTCCAAACCGGATTCATCGCGATCGCGGTACGCAAAGCACGGATCTCGTCGTCCAGCTTTCCGACAAGTCTGTAGACGACGGCGAGATCAAGCCAGGTATCATTATTCAAAGGAAAACGCTCAGTGGCCTCCAGAGCCATTTTCTCAGCTTCCTCGGTTCGGCCCATATCGGCGAGCTGTTGGATCAGGGCTGAAGCCGCAAACCAAGATCGTCGATTTGCAGCAGAATACTCCTGTAGATTCTCGAGTACCGTCACCTGATTGATAACGCGCCTTGCCTGATCTCGATAAGCGAAGATCCCATCGCCGCCGCTCGGCTGTTGCTTAAGCTGATGCCAGACCAAGTCGAGGACCTGCCGCTTCGCTTCGATCGAGCGCGAGATTGCCATGAGGTTCGAGATCGCGTAGACGTGATCCACGTTTAGTTCGATCGCCGACCTGTATTCGGCAGCCGCCTCGGGATACTTTTTCAATAGTTCAAGAGCATGTCCGCGAAACCAGTGACTTACGGCGTCGTTCGGGTTTACCTCGAGAGCATCGTTTGCTGCCTCGAAGGCCCGATC
>DASUSJ010000304.1:0-5640 GCA_036375155.1 Pyrinomonadaceae bacterium | reverse complement strand
TGCACAGAGAAGAAGGACGAGACCCCTCGCTACTTGCTTCATAGATGTTATCTCTCACACCGGCGATTGAAGCTGTCTTCCGATTCGGGTAGCCGTGCGCCGTGTCACCGCTTTGGCATCAGCTACTAAAAATAAGAGACTTATCTAGCGAACGCAACCGAACTACTGTGGGCAGTGAATCTTTATTGATATTCTTCGGTGTACTGGTCGTGATCTGGTTCATCGCGGGCGAGCTGAGAGCGCGCGGATTCTCACTCTTTAAAAGCTCGCTCAGCACCGGCAGCGAGTTTCACCGTTCTAGACTTGTATCCGTACTTCTAAGTCTGGACGAACCGTCGTTCAATGACCTGATGCAGCTTTACAAGAAGGAGTTCGGGCCCGGGCCGGCTAGATACGCGCGGCGGACGTACAAGGAGTGGAAGACCGGAAAGGTGCAGCCCAACGTTGAAACGTACCGCAGGTTTCTGGTTCATTTACCTCAGGTCATGTCCTTCGACCTAAAGTGCGAAACGCTCCGGCTGTTCATGGAAGAGTATGCGCCGAAAGCAGACCACGAACTTGAGCTTTATGTGGATGAGTGGGAAGAAAGGTTGACACCACTCATTGATCAGATAGTCGAGAAGGCCTTCAAGGCTCAACTCCCGCGCGAACTCGAGCGCAAGCTCCGCTGGCTGGGCGAGGGCGATATGCATGTCGCTCGAGATATGCTGCGTGCTTCGCAAGCAGAAGAAAGTCGGATTATGGCGTCGATGCTACGCGACGAGTTCGCCACTATCGAGAACCTGCTTGCACAGGAGCATCTGAAACCGCGAGTCAGCCACGTGATAGAATTTCCCTACGGCACGATCTCATTGAAGATCAGAAGAAGGTAGATTGGATGGAAGAAGACGAAAATACCGAACTGGTTCCAAAGAAGCAGTCGCTGTTTCCGATATCGGCCGAAGACATCGTCGATAACGCACTCCAGAATCTGGATGAATCCCAGGCCCGTCGTGTGACGGAGAAAGCCGCCGACGAGGTAGTGCGTCTCGCCGTTGAGAAACGCAAGGCCGAGTACCGCAACACGGCCGCCCAGGAAGAGATGCAGAATCTTATTAACAACGCGAACCTATTGGATCAGCGGGTTGGTGATTATAAGATCAACAGCACCTTCGAGACCGCCTCAGGAACAACGAATGTCGAGATTAAAAAATCCGGGTTCTCAAACACTCACGTCATCCTGATCGCGGCCGCAGCCATTATTCTTCTCGTGGTTATGTTCTTTGTCGCCAGGTAAGACGGTAAGGCAGAGCAACTCCGAATCGCATCCTAATCCTTCGCCAGTTCGCTGCGCACGACCGACTCAAACTTGTCCCACGCCCTGACCGGACTTCTCCAGTAAACTATCTGCCCATGCTTATCGATCACGATGTTCTTTGGATATCCGCTAAAGACAAACCTATCCATCGCCAACTTCGCGTCGGCAGCCTGGATAAAGTCGAATGGTTCTTTAGCGAGATATTTCCTTACGTTCTCAGCCGGATCGCCCGTCATGGCAAGAAAGACGATATCGTCGCGACCCGCGAACTTTGCTTTCAGACCACTTAGCAATGGTTTATGTGCACGGCACACAGCGCACCCGATAAACCACAAATTCACGACCACAACTTTGCCCCGCAGCTCGCTCGACGTTATTGTCCGGCCGTCAAGTGTTTTAACTGAGAACTCCGGTGCCTGCATCCCTTCCTGCGGGATCTTCTGAAGCCGAAACTCGACCGTTCCATCCTCCAGCGTCTTCATCAACGTTCGGTCCGGATAATGGAAGTTCGCCATTCGGATATCGACGAACTCGTTGTTCGAGATCTGGTTTCCGTCGGAATCGTAGAATACCGTTTTAGGTGGCGGCTTTATCTGCGCCGCGGTAGCAAGGGTGAAACTCACCACGACGCACGCGATAATGATCGCCCTGCCAAAAAATCTCTCTTGCATTGATTTCAAAGTAGAAAACATTTCTCTTGAACGCAAATACGGCGCCCGGCGATTGACGCGCTCGCGAGCCTATACTACTCTCTCCGTGTTCATCCAGACTTCCCTAACTGATGTAGATGTAATCGTGATTGGAAAGACCATATCGCATTATCGGGTCACTTCGCAGATCGGTGAAGGCGGTATGGGTGTAGTATATGAGGCCGAGGACACCAATCTTGGCCGGCACGTCGCCTTAAAGTTCCTATCGCCCGCCTTAGCGACGGATGACTCACTTTTGCAGCGCTTTCAGCGAGAAGCCCGCGCCGCATCGGCACTGAATCACCCAAACATCTGTACGATCCACGGCATCGAACAGGACGATTCCGAGCATTTCATCGTAATGGAATTGCTTGACGGCGAATCACTTGCCGATCGGCTCCGTGGCGGACCGCTCGACATCGATACACTGCTGAGGTTAGGAATACAGATATCGGACGCGCTTGAGTCGGCCCACTCCAAGGGCATCGTTCATCGCGATCTGAAGCCGGCAAATATTTTCATCACGTCTCGCGGACAAGCGAAGATACTGGATTTCGGTTTGGCCAAGATCGATAGCCAGAAGACGACTGCGGCGTCAAACGTTCCGACAGCTATCGCCGAAGGCTTGACCTCGGCCGGGGCAACGATGGGGACTGTTGCGTACATGTCGCCCGAGCAATCCCGTGGCGAGATCACGGACGCGCGGACCGATATTTTTTCTTTCGGCACGGTTTTGTACCAGATGGCGAGCGGAATACTCCCGTTCCAGGGAGAAACGTCGGCAGTTGTCTTTGATTCGATCCTGAATCGCGACCCGCAGCCATTGAACGAGGTCAATCCTGCATTGCCGCAGGAGCTGGCAAGGATCGTCTCGCAGGCCCTCGAAAAGGACCGCGACCTGCGGTTTCAAAGTGCCACCGAATTGAAAACCGCGCTCAAGCGTTTGAAACGAGATCAGGACTCAGGCAGACATTCCGGCGAGTCGGCCGCGATCCACGGTACGCAGGCGCCGCAGGCAGCAAGAGAACGGTCGATCGCGGTACTTTATTTCGAGAACCTCAGCGGTATGAAAGAGGACGAATACCTTCGTGACGGCATCACCGAAGACATCACGACCGAGCTCTCCAAGATCAGCGGGCTTCGCACCTTTTTCAGGGCCAATATCCTGCCGTATCGCGACAAATCGGTGACCGCCGGACAGGTCGGGCGTGAGCTCGGGGCATCGCACGTCCTGGCGGGTAGCCTCCGTCGTATCGGAAATCGTCTTCGCATCAACGCACAGTTGATCGATGCTGCAAATGAATTCCCTCTTTGGTCGGAGCGTTACGACCGTGAGATGGAGGATGTTTTTGCGGTCCAGGACGAGATAGCGCAAAAGATCGCCGCGGCGTTGCGGATCACGCTTTCCCCACAGGAACAACAGGCCCTCGCGGCAAAGCCGACCGAAAACCCGCACGCATACGACCTTTATTTGCGCGGACGAAACTATGCTCGCCGTGTTAGCCGGCAGGACTTGCAGGTTGCGCTTCAAATGTTTGAGAGCGCAACCGCGCTTGACGAAAATTTTGCACTCGCACACGCCGGGCTGGCGAACGTTTGCGTTCAACATTTCTATTACTTCGAACGTGATCATCGCTGGATAGACCGTGCTGTTGCCGCGACCGAAAAGGCCCGCCGGAACGGCAGCGATGCGCCGGAAGTACGACTGGCGGAGGCTTGGCTGGACTTTGCAGGAAAAAAATATAGCGAAGTCATTGAGAAGATGCGTTCAACCCTAAAGAGGTATCCCGATCTCGATGGGGGCTATTATCTTCTGGGAAGCGCCCTTTTCGAATCCGGCCATTACCATGAATTGATAGACATCATGGAGGATGCCCTCGCACACGCGGGCGAAAACTATAACACGATGATCCCCATCGCCAATGCGCTCGGCGCATTGGGGAAGACGGACGCTCTCGTTAACTTCAGTCATAGGATGATCGCGAGCTTTGAAGCCCACGTGAAGAAAGTTCCCGAGGACGCCCGTGCCCGCGTGTTACTCGCGAACGCTTATGCCACTTTGGGCCGGTCGGAAGAGGCAAAGCGCGAGGCTGATCTGGCAACGGCGCTACGCCCCGATGACACGATGATCCTCTACAACATTGCATGTGTGTTTTGCCTGATGGGTAATGCAAAGGACGCAATGAACTCTCTCAGGAAGGCATGTGACGCGGGTTACAGCGCCACTGCATGGGCCCGTCAGGACCCAGACCTCGCTCTACTTCACGGCGATCCCGAATTCGAGGGTCTCTTTAAAAAGACGGAAACGACGGCTGCAACCAGTGCCGAGTCATGATCGGTTGAAATAATGAATTTCATACAGGAGCCGATCTACGTCCTCGCCGTTCTTTTTCTTTTGATCGTCATTTCTGAATGGCTCGCGAAAAGGCGTTTCTTCTCTCACATCGGGTCAGTACTCATCGTAATCATCGCCGCCGCCGTCCTGGCGAATATCGGTTTGATTCCCTCCTCACAAAATGCCCCTCCACTGTATGACGCGATATTTCTATACGCCGCTCCGCTCGGGATCTTCTTTCTGCTGCTTGAGGTAAGACTAAAGGATCTGAAATTCGCTGGGGTTCCGATGATCATGATGTTTTTGATCGGTTCGGCAGCCACCGTCGCCGGTGCGATCGTCGGATACAAGCTTGTTTCTCCGCAGGAGCTTATCCCATCGGCCCACGCAGTCGCAGGAATGTACACCGGGACCTACATTGGGGGAAGCCCAAACTTGAACGCCGTTGCATTGACCTATGGGGTCAACAAGGAAGGTGTACTTTTCGCGGCGATCAACGCCGTGGACAACATCCTCACAACGATCTGGCTGATATTGACACTCGTTCTTCCGAGGGTGATGCAGAGATTCTTTCCGCGAAAACGCAGCATTCCGCCTCTGCTCGAGGGGCTTTCCGACGAGGAGATCAGGGAAAAGATGGCTGGCAATGAAAGCAGTGTCGGGCTGACGGACATTGCGATGCTCCTGACACTTGGCCTCGGGAGCATGTTCGTTTCGTCGATGGTCACGGCCGCGCTTCCCTGGATGCCGTCGATCATCGTTCTGACCACGCTCGCGCTTATACTCGCTCAGCTCCCGTTCGTCGAAAGGCTTCGCGGCGGTCGCATTCTCGGCTACCTGTTGATAATGATGTTCCTCGCGGTCATCGGCGCTTACTGCGACTTTCGCGCACTCGCCGGCGCCGGCAACGTCGCGGTGATGCTTTTGGTTTGGGTAAGCATCATCGTATTCCTGCACGGCGCGATGATCTTCTTTATCGGCGGTGTGCTGAAGCAGGATTGGGACATCGTCTCCATCGCATCGAACGCGAACGTTGGCGGTTCGACGTCAGCTCCCGTGTGCGCCGCGAGCCTTGGGCGTCCCGACCTGCAATTACCGGGTTTGCTGGCAGGTACGATCGGAAATGCGATCGGAACATATATGGGGATCCTGGTGGCCGAGTTTCTCAAGTAAGCTGCTGACAGGGTGGAGTGATGTGCCTACTACGCGCCAACTTAAGGATCTCGAGAGCCGCGCGCAGTAGCGGGTAGTTCTGAAACTGACCTATTCGTGCGAGCGGTTGGGCGCGTTTCGTGGTGTTTAGTGTGGTTCGTGTGATT
>DASUSJ010000303.1:0-15722 GCA_036375155.1 Pyrinomonadaceae bacterium | reverse complement strand
CTTGAGAAAGCTCATCTTCGGATCGTGTTCCGCGAAACCTTTCTCCAGCCACTCGAGCGCTCTCTCGGTATCGCCGAGACCGTTGTAGGCGACTGCTAAATGGGTCGGAGGCATACCTCGCGTTTTCGAGATCCCCAGCATTTCGCCAAGCACCTTTTCAGCTTCTGCGCGATTCCCCATTTTTGCCAAAGTATAGCTTTCGAGTGCGATGGAAGCGGTCGACGCCGCCGACAGCGCACGCGCCTTTCGCGCTTCGATCAGGGCTTCCGGAAACATCCCTTTATCGATATACACCGCGGAGGCGAACAAATGGGGCATCCAGAAATTTGGAGCGAGGTCGAATGTTTTCTGCAGCCGGTCCAACGCTTCATCTTGCTTTCCGGCCTGGAGCAGAAACTGTCCTTCGAGTGCCCCGGCAAACGGGAACAGCGGATCGAGTTCTCGTGCGAGCCGCACCTCGTCGAGTGCTTCCTGGTGTCGTCCGGTATTCGACAGCAGATGGGCATAAAAGAGATGGGCATTAACGTCGTTGGGATTGAGTTCGATGGCCCGCCGGAACTCTTTTTCCGCGCCATCCCAGTCCCAGTCACCCCAAAACATCGTCATGCCGAGTGTGGCATGACCGTCCGAGAGCGTCTCGTCTATTTCAATTGCACGATGCGCTGCAGCTTTCGATTTTGCAAACGATTCAACGGGCGATATCTCGCTGCCGATTCCGAGTGATCGGTATGCATCGGCCATCCCGGCGTATGCGAGCGCGTAATTCGGATCAAGATCGATCGCCTGCTGGAAATATCCGATACCCTGCCGGATCTCGTCGGGCAAAAGTTTGTAGACGTGGAACCGGCCTCGAAGATAGAGTTGATACGCCTCAATATTGTCCGTATACCGCTTGCTTAGCTGCACGGTGTCCGAGGGCGTCAGCTTAACCTTCAAATTCCGGGCGACCGCTTGAGCGATCTCGTTCTGTGCGGCAATAACATCTGTGAGAGTGCTTACATATTGATTGCCCCAGATCTGGGCGTCGTCTGCGGCATTTATCAGGCGGACATTGATCACGAGTTTGTCGCCGACCTGCTTTATATCCCCGGTGACGAGGTTGTCGACGCTCAGCTGCGATGCGATCGAACGTGTGTCCGCCTGGTCATTTCTAAAACGGAACGACGAGTTTCGCGACATCACTTTCAACCCGGAAAGCTGTGAAAGGTTGTTGATGATACTTTCGCTCACGCCGTCCGCGAGAAACTCCGCACTCGGATCCTGACTGGCGTTTGTAAATGGCAGGACGGCCAGAGACCGGCGTTCATTCGATACGGCATTTTGTCGACCGGCGTAAAAGTAATAGCCGAGTCCGACAGTCCCGATCGCAAGCACCGCCAGCGCCATCCAACTTACGATACCGGGCCTCCCCTTCGGAATGCTCGCGGTCGTTTTGCTCTGATCGATAGGGTTTGTGTGCTGCGGCGGGAACGAAGTGAAGTTATTAAACGCGTCGGCTCGAGAATTCCCGACCTTTTCGTCGAAAGCGATATTTTCTCTCAGAGCCTTTAGATCAGCGAGTAGATCTTTCGATGTCTGATAGCGTTCGCTCTTTTCCTTTCGGAGCATTTTGGAGACGATCCGCTGCAATTCCAGCGACACGCTCGACGGAGGCAGAGCGAGCGCCGGAGGCTCGGCGTTGATAAGGTTTGCGAACGTCTCGGACATCGAATCCCCTTGAAAAGGAGTTATTCCCGTGAGCAGCTCGTAAACGACCACGCCTAGGCTGAAGATATCCGTTCGCTCGTCGACCGTTTCCGCTTTCGCCTGCTCAGGTGACATGTAATTGACGGTGCCCATTATGACGCCCTGCGCGGTTTGGTTGTAGATTGCCGTCTTGTCAGTTTCATCGAGAAAGAGGTTTTGCGGTTTTAAGAGCTTGGCGAGGCCAAAGTCCAAAACTTTGACGTAGCCATCGGGCCGGACAACGATGTTCTCCGGTTTGATATCACGGTGCACGATCCCAGCCCCATGTGCAGCGGAAAGAGCTTCTGCGATCTGGATCGTGATATCGACGACATCCGATACTGTCAATTCGGATCTGCCTATCAGCTCGCGAAGCGTTCGCCCTTCGACATATTCGCTCACGATAAAGTTCGCATCCTCGCCGACATTGATCTCATGGATGACAAGAATGTTCGGGTGGTTCAAGGACGAGGCGGATTTCGCCTCGCGTATGAACCGCTGAAGGTGCGAATCGTTTTTCCCGAATCGCTCGTTGAGGATCTTTATCGCCACACGGCGATCCAGCTTTTCATCATCTGCAAGATAGACTTCGCCTATCCCGCCAACGCCGATTTGCCGAACTATCTTGTAATGCGCGAAACGGTCGCCCGCGTGAAGCATTCCTTTAGGCTCGAGGATCGCGCTCGCGACGTGGGTGGAAGCGGGCTGGTCGAGAAATCCGTCGGACTTCTCGGACGACGACAAAAGCTTTTCTACTTCGAGGCGCAGATCGGCGTCCGACTCGCATTCGCGATCGAGGAACCGATCGCGGGCATCCGGCTCCAATTCCACGACGGCGTCAAATAGTGCCTTTACCTTTTTCCAGCGATCGGCGTTCATCCGTTCAGCTCCTGATACAACCACGCCTTTGCGGTGCGCCATTCATTCTTTACGGTCGCCGGCGAAACCCCGAGGGCTTCGGCCGTTTCTTCGACAGTCATCCCGCTAAAGAATCGAAGCTCTACGATCCGGGCTTGCCTTTCGTCGAGTTGAGCGAGCCGTGTAAGAGCTTCGTCCAGAGCGATCAGGTCTACGCTCGTTCCACCGGGCGACGTCGCGAACTCGGCTGCCTCGAGCGGCAAATTCTCAGCATCGCCGCCCCTTTTGTCACGATGCCGCGTTCTTGCGTGATCAACCAGGATCCGTCGCATCGCCTGCGCAGCGATACCAAAAAAGTGCGCGCGGTTCTGCCAATTCACTTCACGCTGATCGATCAACTTCAAATAGACCTCATTGATAAGGGCGGTCGCCTGAAGGGTATGGCCGATCCGTTCGCGGCGCAAATAGTTTGCGGCCTGCCGGTGAAGCTCGGCATACACGATCGGCATGAGCGCCTCGAGAGCGTCTTCCTTGCCCAAACTCCACTTCCGCAGCCACATCGTGATCTCGGGCCGCTGGTCAACCGATTGCTCCATAGATTCGAAATTTTGTACCGGCAAGAATCTGTCGGTTCCAGGGTTCTGGCTAATTATTTCATCATAAACAATAAATTGCTCCAAAACTTTTAGCCCTGTTTCTGTTGTCCATCGCGTTAGTCATTGAAGGCCAAAAACGGCTGACAGACTATCAACTGGAGGAAAAACAAATGAAACATATGCTTGTAAAAATCTCATTCGCGATCGCCGCCTTGCTAATTATCGCCGCGGGTCAGAGCTCGCTTCAAGCCCAGATTACGGAAGGACTCGAAACGTCGTTTCAGTCCGCGAACAGAATCGTCGGTGCCTGGGAAACGACCGTAACCCCACGCAACTGTGAAACCGGCGAACAGGTGGCACCCTCATTCCACGGAGTGATCACGTTCAACGAAGGCGGGACCGTGGCCGAGTACGCTGCGAATCCGGCGACGCCATACCGGACACCCGGACACGGCATCTGGGTGAACAACGGTGGCAGCAATTACTCGATGCGGTTCTCATTTCTGCCCCTGACTCCAGCCGGTGCTCCCGTAGGACGGTTGAGGGTGTCCCAAGACGGCGAGTTGAGCAGGTTCAGCGACGAAAAAAGTTCCAGCGGCACCTTCATACTAACCAACTTTAGCGGAATAGTACTCGCGACCGGCTGCACCACCAGCACAGCCGTCCGTCTGACGTTTTAGAAACAGACTTAGATCATCTCGGCCACGCATCAAGGCATCGATGCGTGGCCGTTTTTTCTTACTTCGTGTTCCGTTAAGTGGTTCGTGTGTTTTTATGTTGAATTCACATCCTCTTCGTGTGGTTTCGTATGAGTTAATGGTTCCAAATAATCGGCGACCAACTGGAACTACTTACTCACACGAAACCACGCGAAAAAGAACACGAAATCTCCGTGATTGCGTACGCTTCGTGTTTCGGTTCTCTGACCGTAACGGTTCGTCTCGTGTCCCCACGCGTGATTCGTCGATTCTGTCTTACACGCCTACCACGAAACACACGAAAACGACGGACGAGGCGAGATGAGCTTTAGGAAACAAAAGCACCTGATCACTTCGCGAGGAAATCTCTCATGAGCTTGATGACCTGATCTTTGAAAGTTCCGACGAATACGTAATGCGTTGCGCCTTTTATTTCCACGACCTGGCCGTTTTTCATGTCCTTGCGAAACTGCTCGATGCTGGCACGCATGATCGGCACCTGCTTCTCTTTCCACCAGGCATCCATCTTTTTCTGGGTTTCCTCATCGAGTTTTCCTGCATTCTGCGGCAGGCTGGAATCGGCATAGATAGCAAGCGACGGAGCCGTTATCTTTTTGTAATCGGGGACAAACTGCATCGCCGACTTCATCGTCGACACCTGCACATTCACCAACTCGGGCGCAGGCATATCCGGCGCGACGATCTTTTCCCAGCCCGGGCAGTTCAGTGCCTCTCCGACGATGCGCAGATAGGCAGCCGGCAATCCACCGGGCTGGTCGTTAGCGCACGAAAAGATCTTCCTCCGATCGTAGGCCGCGTCGAGATAGACCATCTTCATCACACGCTGCGGGTACATCGCCGCAAACAGAGTCATCTCGTCACCGGCCAGCGAGTGTCCGACCAGGTGTGCCCGCCCTATCTTCTGCGCGTCCATAAATGCGCGTATATCCTCGACCCGCGTAGTCGTCTCGTAACCTTTCGCTGGCCGATCCGTATCACCAAATCCGCGACGCGTCAGCCCTATCACGTGGAACTTGTCCGTAAAGCTTGGTGCAATGTCGTCAAAGACATGTGCGTCATTGCCGAGCCCGGCGAGCATTATGATGACATCCCCGGTTCCGCCCCAATCGAGATAGTTCATCCTGATGCCATTCGCCGTGACGAACGCGGATTTATGCGGCGACTTGTCACTCGGCGCCTCGCTCGATGAGTTGATCTTCGTTGCCGAAACATCCAAACCCGGCGCCTGGTGTATGATCATCCCCGTCACCGTGCCGCCCTGGTCCTTTTGAAACGTCAGCTTAATAGGCGTCCCGGTAACCGCGAAGTTCTCACTCGACACCAGCTCGATACCGGCCTTACCCTGTCCGGTCGCCTGGATAGCCAGCTTTCCGTCCGACGCCGTAACAGTGATGACGAGCGGCGAACCCGTCACTTGATACTGACCGACATACTTTTCCAGCTCCGCCTGACCAAACGACGCGGTCGTGAACAACAGAACCATGATCATTACTGCAAACTTCTTATTCATCGATTTACTCCGGATAGGCAGATGAATCATATGCTTAACCACGCCGGATGTACATCACGCGTCAAGTGGTCTGTTTGCGGAAATGATAGAAGGTGATACGATCACTGCCTCGATAAAATTAAAGGTCCATGAGCGTTTCGCCCCCCCTTCGTGGGGCATAACCAAAGGAGGAAATATGGCAGTTGTTTTGAGAGCGACTACGCCCGGTTTCACGGCGGCAAAATATGACGAGCTCCTTCAAAAGCTCGAAGCGGCCGGAGCAGGCTCGCCCGCGGGCCGGCTCTATCATGTGTGTTTCGGCGATACCAACAATCTTCGCGTCAGCGACATTTGGGAATCGCGCGAAGCGTTTGAAAAATTTGGCGAGACGTTGAGGCCTCTGATGCAAGAGCTGGGCATCGGTCCGCCTGAGATCGAATTTTTCGAAGTGCATAACATTATCGAAGGCCGAAAGGCGACCGCGACCACAACCTAGCCGCGACCTATTGAAACTCCCACCTCTCTTCTGGCGTTTAGGCGAGAGACAGTTACCACCGCGCCATAACGCAGATCGCTGTCTTCCTTCGCTCCGACGTCGTCGCAGCGGGCAAACTCAGATCAACCGGCGGCGGCCCCGGTATCCGCTTCGCGCCCAACTCCGTTCGCAAGCAAAATGCGCGGTGATTCCCAAAGACTTCCGGCGCGTCGTAGCGCACCAGGAGATGTTGCCGTGCTTATTGTGAAACTTTTATGCGACGGGTTTCGAAAGTCTTCGGTCCGCCTGAATGGAGCAATACCCGGGTTCTCGGAAAACCGATCCTGTTGCACACTGTTTGAGGAATGAACGGAGACGTGATTGTTATCGGGCTTGGTGCGATGGGCAGCGCGGCGTGTTACCAGTTCTCGAAGCGCGGCGCCAAGGTCATCGGGATCGACCGATATTCGCCGCCTCATTCTCTCGGCTCTACGCACGGAGAGACGCGGATAACGCGGCTGGCGATCGGTGAAGGTCAGCAGTTTGTGCCGCTCGCGATCCGTTCTCATGAGATATGGCGCGAACTCGAGAGCGAAACCGGCACTGACTTGATGACCACCACTGGCGGGTTAATTATGTCATCCGGTTCGGGGCACGCTCTGCACGGAAACGACAATTTTCTTCAGACCACTATCTCGGCTGCAGTGAAATTCGAGATCAAGCATCGAGTGTTGAATGCCGCCGACATCGCGGCAGAGTTCCCTCAATTCCAACTCGACGGAGACGAAGTGGGATACTTCGAAGATTCGGCGGGCTTCGTCCGCCCCGAGCGATGTGTCGCGACCCAGTTGACCCTGGCTGAGAAACACGGCGCGGAGCTTCGTCTGAACGAGCGAGTGACGGGCGTCGAAAAAGACCGAGCAGGTGTAAGGGTTGTTACCGACAAGGGAAACTATTTCGCTGCAACCGCTATCGTAGCGGCCGGACCGTGGGTCGGCGAGTTTGTCCATGGCATGGCGGCGAATCTGTTCCGGATCTACCGCCAGGTCCTTCACTGGTTCGACGTTTCTCAGAAGTATGACCAATACAAACTCGGGGAGTTTCCGATCTTTATCTGGTCGTTTGGCAGATGGCCGGGTGATTTCGTCTACGGATTCCCTGCGATCGACGGTCGTGACGGAGGATTGAAGGTGGCGAGCGAGGAGTATCAAACGACAACCCTTCCCGAGCAAGTCGATCGCAGTGTCACCGCCGAAGAGTCGGCCGGCATCTTCAGGAATTATGTTTCGGGAAAACTAAAGGGAGTCGGCTCGCGATGCGTGAAGTCGGCCGTCTGCCTCTACACCACGACGCCCGACGGTAATTTTGTCATCGATTGGATGGACGAAAATGTGATCCTCGCTTCCCCGTGCTCAGGGCATGGCTTCAAGCATTCCGCTGCGATCGGCGAAACGTTGGCGGAACTAGCGTTGACCGGCAGAAGTACGATCGACGCGTCACCTTTTTCGATCACGAGATGATCGGCCCGTTTCGCAAATAGCCGCCGGATTCACTGGTTCCCTTCATATTGCAGCGGCTAATCCACATCAAGCCGGCCCCCGGCCAATTCGCTCCGTTAGGTCCCTCCAGGCGCTCAGTCAATAAACCACAGCGATCTTCCATTCAAAGTTTGAACTTTCGTCTCCGCGGCGCTATAACACTCGCGACTTATGTTACTTGATACTTACACCAGATCACGCTGCCCATACCCGTTCGTGGTGGCAATCTTCTCGATTGCGGCACTTGCGGCTGCGTTCGAGACGCCGGCACAATCGGCGGAAAAATACTTCACGAACACCGAGTTGATCGACCAAAGCGGCCGCAAGCTTCGATTTTACGACGACGTGTTGAAAGGAAAGGTTGTTGTGATCAATCCGTTTCACACAACCTGCAAGAGTACCGTGCCTGTCATGAACGGTAATATCCAAAAAATCGGCGACGCATTCCCCGCCAATCTGAGCAAGAACCTGTTCTTCGTGTCGATCACGGTCGACGCTGAAACCGATACGCCGTCCGCCATAAATGCTTACGCAAAACAAGTGAAGGCAAAACCGGGCTGGCTGTTTCTGACCGGAACCAAAGACAACGTGAGCATTGTCCTGAAAAAACTCGGTCTGTACGTCGAAGACAAAGAAAGTCATTCAACTCTGCTTCTGATCGGCAATGACTCCACCGGCCTCTGGAAAAAAGCTTTCGGGCTGGCGAAATCCGACGACCTGATCCCGATCGTCCGAAGTGTTCTTGAAGACAAGGAAAAACGGTAACCCCGCGGGCTGTTTAAATTGCCACTAGTTTTAACTAGTGGAATTGAGATGCCTGTGTCGCGGCTTTAGCCTAATATCAGAATAAGCTTCCTTTTGGCTTTAGCCCTTTCGGCTGAAGCCTGTCGAATCTATGCTGGTTTTATTTTGGCTAAAGCCGCGCTGCAGGTGTCTCGAATCCACTAGCTAAAGCTAGTGGCAATTTAAACAGCTAGCGGCCCAGTACAGGCTCTTAGGTCGTGGGCAGGGCCGCGAGGCGGTGGGCTTCGACCCCAAGGAATAAAGGACCGTCCGATATTCTTTAGCCCAGTCCGCTGAATTATTCGGAACGTAGGCCGGGATTTGCGCGGACCGGATAGGAATGCCCTGAGGCATTGATCCTCGTTATTACCCGTGCTCATCGGCGCCGAATCTCCCAGGCCACACACCGAAATTCTATCGAACGCGCTGTCGCAACTTTTTGACAGATGGTGTTAATAAGCGCGGCTGAGAAGCGTTAATAGATAAGGTAACAAAAGATGCTCATACAAATCCTCTACTTCCTCGCTCTAATTTTGTTTTTCCTGGGACTCATCACGGCCCCGATCACGGCACAGCCTACCGACGAGACTGCAAAGAAGGTGGATGCCTATCTGGCCCAATGGGACAAGAATGACATGCCCGGCGTCGCCGTCAGCATCGTCAAGGATGGCAAGCTCGTCTACAAACGCGGGCTGGGAATGGCCAATCTGGATCACGACGTTCCGAACTCACCGACGACCCTCTTCAATGTAGCCTCGGTGTCGAAAGCGTTTACCGCAGCGAGCGTCGTGCTTTTGTCGCAGCAGGGGAAATTGTCCCTCGACGATGACATCCGCAAATACGTGCCGGAACTGCCTCAGTACTCAGACACCATCACGATCCGGCATCTGCTTCACCATACCAGCGGCATACGCGATTATGGGCCTTTGGTGAGGTTTGCCGGGCTTGCCACCGACAGCGACTACGACGAAAAGTTCATCCTGAAGACCCTCGCGCGGCAAAAGAATATCAGCTTCAAACCCGGCTCGAAATATTCGTATAGCAATTCGGGTTATTTCTTGTTGGGTGTGATCGTCGCTCGCGTGAGCGGAAAATCGCTGCGGGCGTTTGCCGACGAGAACATCTTCAAGCCGCTCGGCATGAAGAACACGCGGTTCGATGATAACCGCTTCGAGATCGTCAAGAATCGTGCGCATGGATATATGGTCGGCCCCGGCAACAGCATTCGTGCCCGCTCAACGTTGGACACCCTCGTCGGCGATGGCGGAATTCTGACGACGGTCGAAGACCTTTATCTTTGGGACCAGAATTTCTACGATCCGAAGGTCGGCGGCAAGGAGATGATCGCTCTACTGACGACGCCTGCAACTCTGAACAGCGGGGAGAAGATCACCTACGCCTTTGGGATGTGGAGTAGCAAATATAAAGGACTGAAAAAAGTAACGCATAGCGGCAACGTATCGGGTTTTCGTGCTCAGCTCGTCGCGTTCCCGGATCAGAGGTTCTCTGTCATCGTGCTTTCCAACAACTCGGCCATTATCCCTCCCGTCGTCGTAGAGAAGCTAGCCGGCATCTATCTCGAGGGACAATTTACGGACACCGCGGCAAAGCCGAAGGTGGATATCGCGAGCATGCCCGCCGGAAGCCCGATACGTGAAGCCGACGCCGCTCGTTATACCGGGATCTTTGCGAACCCCGATCTCGGTCTGATGTTCAAGATGAACATCAAGGACGGGAAGCTGGTCCAGACCGGCCTCGCGAAAAGCGAGCTCCCGGTGACGCGTACCGCCGAGGGACATCTGGTGATGGTCGAAGGTGAAAGCCGATACGAGATGATACCGGTCGTCGACGCCAGCAGCGCAGTTTCGCAGATGAAGCTCCCGCGCAGTAACGGTCAGGCCGACACATTCGTCCGCGTAAAAGCCCCATTCGATTCAGCAGAAAAACTCGCCGAGTATGTCGGAACCTACTACTCGGAAGAGTTCGACGCGAGCTACCAGATTTCGCGAAAGGGGAACGGCTTCATCGTCCACATAACCGACACCTTCCAGGCCCCACTCACCCCCGCCTACCAAGACGTCTTCACCACCGCCGAGGGCCAGATCAATCTCGTCTTCACCCGCGACGATAACGGGAAGATTTCTGGGTTTGTATTCAATTCGGCGTGGGGCGAGCGAGACGTGAAAGGCGTGGTGTTCAAGCGGAAGCCATAGACTCACGTTCCAGCCGCGAAGTCGCCGCCGGAACTTCATGTAACTCCGGATCAAACTCAGGAGCTGCCTGTTTAAATTGCCAGGGCCTTTAGGCCGTGGAAAACTCATCTGAGGATCCGGCTTTAGTTACGGGGCCACGCGAAACAAGTCACTTTGTTCTCAGAACGAGTTTGATACCTGATGTGTTTGCATCAAGCGAGAACGGTTGGGATTCGCCTTCATACTCGCGCTTCTGACCATCGAGGGTTCTTCTGACAGAAGCAGAAAGTCGATACGTTCGACCAGCAAATCCACTCAGCGCGAACTTCCCGTTAGCATCGCTCTTGAGATTACAGGCGGGGCCAGACAGGTTGAACGACGTCGAGTTAACCGTCAAGTTCGGATGCTCAACCTTGTCTCGATTCTGGACGAGAGAACAACCGGCATAGAATCCGGGAAATGCCATGTCGAAAAGCTTGATCTCTGCACCGGCAGCGGGCGATCCGTCTTCCCAGATCACACTGCCGGATATTGCTTTTGCTGCAAGCGGCGGCGGAAGACGCCAGGTGATTCCCTCTATTCTGGTCCCTGGACCAATCTCCAGGACTTTCCCCGCGGCGCGTTCGTTCACGCCCGGATAAAATGTCGTCGGGAAAGGCCGTTCGGGTTCCGGATTCGAATTGAAGTTGACACTCAGTGTATAGGCTCCAGCAGGGATCTCGGTGATCGAAAAATAACCGTTCGCATCCGACTCGGCGCTCTCGCCGCCTAAGTACGACTTCTCCGCGCCCACCGATACGAGTTCGACTCTGACGTAGGGCGCGGGTTTGCCATCGGCATCGAGGAGCCGGCCGGCCACCATACTGTTATTCACAAACACAAAGAATCCCTCAACACATCCGCCTGACCTTACCTGCATCGGCTCTGCTTGAAAAAGTGCGGTGTGAACCAGGTTTACGGGGGCGATCGCCTCGACAGCGTATCTGCCCGGCGGCACGGCGAGCTCATAACGGCCGCCGGCGTTGGTGCTCGAGGCATATTTCCGGCCCGTTGAAAGTTCAGTGATTTCCAGCCGCACATTTTTGAGCGGAGCACGTGCCTCGTCCCGGGGTCGTTTTTTAGATTCTTCCAGGACAGTGCCCATCAATCGTCCGTCACCGCTCGATCCGGAAAGCTTTCGCAACTCGGCAATCTGTTCACTGGCATAAGTAACCGGCATGTTACCCGAACAGAATCCGGTTCCGAAACCGTCACGCTGGTTCCCATTAGCAAAGACCAGATAGCTTTCACCGATGCTAAACTCCGCATCACAAGAAAAGCCGCTCTTGTTTCTTACGCTCAATGATCGGACGTTTTCACCGACTAGCATTTCCGTGATCTCGAAAACAGTCGTCTCTGTCTTGAATGACCCCGTTGATCCCGGCACAACGCGAACCGCCTTACCAACGAAAATTGTGTCGGAGAAATTGAATCGCTCGCACGTAGAAGCCTTACCGCACATACATGCGACAACGGATGAGGCACTGCTGAGAAGTATTAATGCGGCTCCAGCGAATAGAACAGACATGCCGTATTTTTGAGATCGAATACCTTGAGTTCTCCTGATCATGCTACTGCTCCTTCTTCTCAACATCCGAAAACGATCGTGTGACAGCCAGTTCCGCACGAGGGATCTCTCCACTGCCCTGCTCATTATCGCGCATACTTTTTCGCCGGGCTCACTTTCTCTTCACACATTCAAAATGCCGTTATACTTCTCATTGTGCGTGAAGAGATTCTAAAACGGCTCGACCAGATCGAACGCGAGGAAAATGTCTCGACAGTCTACGCGTGCGAATCGGGCAGTCGAGCGTGGGGATTTGAATCCACCGACAGCGACTGGGATGTGCGCTTCATCTATGTTCATCGGCAAGATTGGTATCTGTCTATCGATGTCGAAGAGAAACGCGATGTGATTGAGCGCCCGATCAACGACGAGCTCGACATCAGCGGCTGGGACCTGAGAAAAGCGCTCAAGCTTCTCCGCAAATCCAACCCGCCCCTGCTCGAATGGCTCAGCTCACCGATCATTTACAAGGAGACGGGCAAAACCGCGCAGGAGCTTCGCCACGCCGTGGCCGAATTTTATTCTCCTATATCTGCATTCCACCACTACCTGCACATGGCGCAGGGGAACAATCGTGAATTCCTGAAAAGCGAGCTTGTCCGTGTAAAGAAATACTTCTATGTCCTCAGACCGCTACTCGCGATCCGATGGATAGAGAACAATTCGACCCGGCCGGTGCCGATGGAGTTTCAAAAACTAGTTGACGCATGTGTCGACTCTCCAGACGTGCGAACCGCGATCGACGATCTCCTCACCCGCAAACGCGCCGGCCGAGAGCTCGATCGTGAACCAAAGATAAACGTACTGAGTGATTTTATCGACACCGAGCTGTCTCGCCTCGAAAAGCTCAAAGTCCCCGAGCGCGAAAAACCGGATTTCGAAAAGCTGAACGAGATATTCCGTGACGCGATTCGATGCTACGCGTCGGTTGCAGATTGATAATTGCGAGTGGATCTAGCTGGCAGGTTGTCGTGAGGTATCGCTTGAGGTTACTCTTCGGCCCGTTAGAAGGCCATGACTTATCTAAAACCCGAATTGTACTTCGCAAGAATTTCTCTGCCGGCTGCCGTCGTCCGCTCGGCCGGCGCTCGCGAATCACCATTCATCTCCAATTCCCAACAGCAGTGAACCGAATAGATCTCTTCGGGCGACATATCTGCTGTTGCCTCCCCAAACAGGGCGAATGTCACTGACCCGACCATACCGACGCCAACCTCTTCTCCAGCCGAATACTTGACCAGAAATAGTCGACGCCTGTCGCTCGTCGGCGGCCAGAACAACTCACGTGCGTCGAACAGTTCTACCGAATCCGGCGGCCGTCCCAACTCGCTCGGGTGTGCAAGCCAATTGGCCATCTCCGCGACCGCGCGGAACTCCTCTTCCCTTGCATTCTCCGGTATGAGTTCGGTCCGTCCAAGTTCATTTAGATAGATCTGCGCGGTATGACTGAACCGAGGGTCGAGACATAGTTGTACGAGCCGACGAAACCCGTCATCGTCACCAGACTTCGCCTGAGCCCACGCCGCCTCGATTCGCACTAGCGAATCAGCATGTCCAAGAGCTGCAGAGAGCAGGCGTTCTCGATATTTGGAAGGACTTATGAAAGGAATCGCTGCAGTCGCGCTAATGGCATAGCTGAAGTTGTCTTCGTTCTGGTCGCTCAAAAATCTCTCGAGCTGTTTGCAACCTTCATCCGAATCGAATGGATGCCGGTCTAACTTTCCTGCGATCGCGAGCGCATTCGCCATGTCGAGATAACTCACCAAAACAAATCCTCCAAGCAGAGGATCTCGCAGAAGATCAATCATCCCGTTCGAATATGGATGATCCGTGTCGAACTGACTGAGAATCATGGACCACATAAATCGATCGGAGACAGCCGGAAGACGCGCTACTCTTGCGATGAGTTCTAGATCTTCTCTTTGTCGGTACATGCCAAGGATCTTCAGAATGAACATGACCGCATCTTCGTCTACGTCTTTACCCGCAAGAAGGTCATGAACCCACACGCGCAACCGCGGCAGGCCTTCGGTCCCAAAGACTTCCATCGCTTTCGGGTCATCTGCTAGTTGAAAGAAAACCGTGAGGTGCCGCAAAGTGGACGCAAAGGTAGCCTCCGAGTTTCCCTTTTCTCGTACAACATCGAGCGCCCGACAAATCGCCTTGGCATCCTCACGCGAACTCACCGGCTGATTTATCTCGGAACGGAGGGCCTCATAAAGATCTCCGCCCTTCGTAATCCAGATATCAAGTTTCTTTTCGAGCTTGGATTTTCCGAATATCATCATAGACCTGCCGCTTGCGCGATGTGCTATCCGAACGCAATCTCGTTCTGAACGTTAGGTCTCTCAGGGATTCTTTGCAACCTCGGAAAACGCAAAAAAGTCGTTCATATCGCCTGTGCTAGAAAAATGCTGGTCATGCTGAACGCCATGACCCGCGATGGTCTCGAGTTCAAGTGTTCCATCGCTTGACTCCTAACACAGTTGCTTCGTGGTTGCTTATTTCTTAAGAACCTTAACCACGAATCACACGAACCACACAAATCAAACGAAGAAGACCTCACCAATGCGCGACAGATGAACATACTCGAACGTTAGGCGTTTAACTTTTTCATCTTCGCGGCTGATTAGGAATAGTCGTAGGTATTTTGTGAAGAGCAACTAGCTGCGGTTCGATACGCCTTTTTATCTCTCCGTTCTCCGGATAGATGATGAGCGTTGTCGGGACAAACTCTGCCACCACGAGCCGCGGTCGGAGCGGTTGGCGTCGCGGCGGCCGATAAGCAGCGGGCCGCACGCGCTGCCTGGTGGATCTTGAGCTTGTCACCAAACGGGGGATGTGACGCTCGACCAAATCGATTTGAGGGGTTGAAAGATCGAATGTGAACAGGTCTTCCATATGCCGGCCAAAGGGATCTATCACGACATCGATCGGGTCTCCGGTGGCGTCAACCCGGCCGAGCTCGAACTCCGCGGTACGATCATATATCCCAACAAAGATCGCGCTCAGGAAGACGAGTGTGATAATCGCAAGACTGCCGGCGGCGAACGACTGATGAAACCATGAATACCCCATCCGGAAGAACCGAATGAAGTCATAGCCCACCGCCGGCTCCCGATTTTCCAGAGCTTGCCTTGGCCTAACAGGCGTCAGTACCTCGTCGGTAAGGGGTTTCAGTACCTCGATCTTACCTATAAAGCGCAGCGATACCCGGCGCGGGGGGCTCGCTATTTCCTCTCTTGGCGCGCCGATAAACTCGTTGAGGCTTATCTTTCGCTGCTGCATGTATCTTTCCGGTCAGGGATCCTGCCGTAGGAATGAACGAGGGCTATTATATGCCTGTCCGCTCTTTAAATCGAGCATTTCTTAACGCGGGCTCGAATTTCTGGCGAAGCTGCCGCTCTAAAATCCAAAATTGGGCAGCTGTCGATCTAATTCTCTTGAATTCTCTTCAACATTTCCCGACTATGGGCCTTTGGTCAGGTTCGCCGGACTTCCCACCGACAGCGATTACGACGACAAGCTCATCCTAAAGATGCTCGCACGGCAAAAGAACATCAGCTTCAAACCGGGCTCGAAGTATTCGTACAGCAATTCTGGTTATGTGCTGTTGGGCATGATCGTCGCTCGTGTGAGCGGCAAATCGCTGCGAGTGTTTGCAGACGAGAACATCTTCAAGCCGCTCGGCATGAAGAACACGCGGTTCGACGATAACCGGTTCGAGATCATCAAGAATCG
>DASUSJ010000302.1:0-14398 GCA_036375155.1 Pyrinomonadaceae bacterium | reverse complement strand
GTTTATGTGCGCCAAGCAGCATACGTGCCGCAGCCGGGTTATTGATCTCGGTCGTCGCCTGTGCGTTAGCGAGCATCGCAAGCGTAAGAAGGGTCATGAGGGCAGCCACGTGTTTCTTCATAGTTACCGGTTCTTAATCATTACACCGATCTTAAAATGCTGCTCAGCGACTTCAAGGAACTCTTCGACCTGCGTGTCCCAGTACTTCCAATTATGTCCGCCCGGAAGCTGTCGAAATTCGTGGGGGACTTTCTTCTCGAGCAACAAAGCGACGAAATCCCGGTTGTTCTGAAACAGAAAGTCCTCGGTTCCGCAGTCGAGATACAGAAATGGAAATTCCTTGATCTTGTCCGGTGTACTGCGGCGGACGATGTCGAAAAGGTCGTTCGCTTTTCGCGTCTCGCTTTCGGGCGAACCAAAGATCTCATCAATAGTCTTTCCGATGGCGCCGGGAATCGCCTTCTGCGTTATCGAGGCGGCGCCGAGTGCGCCGCTGAATGAACCCGCGAGCGCAAACAGGTCCGGATATTTCAGCCCGAACTTGATCGCGCCATAACCGCCCATGGAAAGACCGGCGATCGCTCGATGATCACCGTCCGAGATCGTGCGAAATTTCTTATCTATCTCGGGTATTAATTCCTTGAGTAGGTAGCTTTCGTACTTGCGACCCGGCGTGCGGTTATCCGTGTACCATCCATTTTCGCCTTCAGGCGTGACGATGATCACCGGGTATCTCTCCGACGCCGCAACGACGCTCGATTTTGTTACCCAGTTGTCGAAACGGCCTGTCAGCCCGTGCAAAAGGTACACGACCGGATATCGCCGAGCACTCGACTCCTTGCTTGAATAGTCGATCGGAAGCACTACGGCGTACGGCATATTGCGGCCCATTAACCGACTTTCAAGCTCAGCCGTTTGGGTTCGACGACTTTCAACGGCGGACCTGTCGATCGAGGCCGTCTGTCCGAAGACCGCCGCAGAGGTACTCAGGATCAATAAGATCGAGCAGGCAAGAACCTTCATGAATCTATCCGAATACCTTGCTAAACCAACCACCCTGTTGATCTTCCTTATCCGCGATCTGGGCGAGCTCGCCGGCATCAAGCCACACACCCGTGCAGCCGTCACAGACATCGATCTTGATGTTTTCGTATTCCGTCTCGTGCAGCGTCCCGTCGCACTTCGGACACTTAAGGTTGAGGTTCGTAGAGGTTTCTTCGGCGAGCTTTGCTTTCATTTTCTCGACAAGCTCCCGTTCTTTACGGCGAAAATATTCGTCCTCGAGCGCTCTTCCGCGATCTTCCAGATCAACCGGCATATTATTCTCCCTCCATTTTCACAACTGAATTGATAGGAAAAAAATAGCAGAGAGGAGCGGAAAGCGCGAAGTCAGTGGACAGTGGACAGTGGACAGCGGACAGTGGACAGTGGACAGTGAGATTGCGACACGAACTCTCAACTGTCAACTATCAAGCTTCCGACTTGTGAATTGAGCGCATTCGGTTACGAGCTTTCTTTGAACGGCGGATGGTGTTCCGGCGCTTTAGGCTGCTTTCGGCCCATTCGGAAACCTGTTTCAGCGGATGCCACTCAAAGCTTTCAAGAGGGAGTACCTCACTCGAGGCGTCGCGTAGCTTGAGAGTGCTGAACGCAACAAAGAAGATCGCGAAATTGAATATCACACCGACGATCATCACGAGCCAGCCCGGTGCCAATCCGACGGTCGCACGCTTTTCAAAAACATCCCAGAAAAGCCTCCTTTCTTCCGGTGTGGAGCCGGGGATCGGAAATGGGTGAATGTAGATCTTCAATGCCCACGACAGCGCAAGCAAAATGAATATCCAGAGGTAATTCGCACGAAGACGTCGCCCGAGTCCCTCCCATACGCTGATCGTGAAGTGTGGGGCGAGAAGATCGGCTGAAATGTGGTCAGCCCATTCCTTGTCCGGGGGGATCGTCCGGTGCGAGAGCATTGGTGCGAAATACCCCGTCTCGAGGATCCGTACGCGATTGGCCCAAACCTCATAATAGCGATAGCGTCGGGCTTCCATAAACAGGAAGATCGAGACCAGGATCGAGTTGATCGGTATCGCGAAATGCGGATTATCGGCCGAGCTGAAAACGAAAGAAAGGGTCGCGCCGCCGGTGATCACAGCCCAGTTCGTGGTGGCATCGAGCCGGTTGCGCCAGATGTTGGATCGCTGGATCTCGCCCCGGTAAAAATGCACCATCGCCGTGTTAAACTCGGCAGGTGATAACTTCTGAGGGATCGTGAGTGGAGTCGTCCGCGGTTTCTGATTCCGCCTGTGAACTGCCTCGGCAAAAGCTCGGAAGGAATCGGGAACGTTGGTAATGTGAATGTCGTCTTCGGCCGCTGGGGCTGCGGTCCGAATATCGTCTTTCATAACTAGTGCTCGAGGGTTTCTAGGAGCGAGGCCACCGTGGGCAGTCACCCAATAAAAATTCTACACTAATACTTCTTTGATGCAAGGATTTACCGATACGGGCATGGCGGTCATCGAGCCTGATGAGAAGTGGATGGGGCTCGCGATGGAAGCCGCACGCTTGGCCGCCGAACTCGGCGAAGTTCCGATCGGCGCATGTCTGATCGACGAGGGCGGCTCTCTTATTGCGCAGTCGTCTAACCGCACGATCACGGATAACGATCCTACCGCTCACGCCGAAATCAATGTTATTAGACAGGCGGCACGGAAGATCGGAAATTACCGGCTGACCGGTTCGACCCTCTACACGACGATCGAGCCGTGTGTGATGTGCGCCGGCGCACTGGTGAACGCCCGTGTAAAACGTTTGGTTTTCGGCGCGCGTGACGAGCGTTTCGGAGCGGTTGAGACGCTGTTCCGGTTGTGTGACAACGAGGCCCTCAACCATCGTCTCGAGATCGTCTCAGGCGTGCTGGCGGAAGAGAGCCGGAAGCTGATGCAGGATTTCTTTCGCGAGCGACGGTAAACAGTGGAACTTAGAACATAAGCGCACCATGTCGGTTCCGATTTAGCGTTCTTCTTCGTGTGATTTCGATAAACAAATATACCGAACGCACGCAAACGCGTCGTATGCGGGCCGAACAGACAAACTACCCAAAACTAACGTCGCTTGATATTTCCCGCACCCAGCCTTTATCATTAATAACTTCGCGGAGAGGTGCGAGAGTGGTTGAATCGGACGGTCTCGAAAATCGTTGTACCCTAACGGGTACCGTGGGTTCGAATCCCACCCTCTCCGCCATGTCGATTTTAGATTTTGGATTTAGATTTTGGATTTCATCGTCCGGAGTCGCTATCGCTAAATCGGATCGATTTAGCTATTTGAAATCGACTTAATGTCCTCACGCCGGGTCTTCTAAACTTACTGATCACAACGGAGGAAATCGCTATGCCTTTGAGTAAGAGGTTGACGGCAGAGTTTATTGGAACGCTTTGGCTGGTGCTTGGAGGTTGCGGCGCTGCGGTTCTTGCGACAGCATACCCCAGTCTCGGGATCGGATTCGCGGGTGTTTCTTTGGCCTTCGGCCTGACGGTTCTTACAGGTGCTTACGCCCTGGGTCACATTTCCGGTGCCCATTTCAACCCTGCAGTAACGTTCGGACTGTGGGCTGGCAAGAGGTTTCCGGCGGGAGAGTTGGTTCCCTATGTCATCGCTCAAGTACTGGGAGCGATCGCCGGCGCGGCGATAATCTTTATCATCGCCCGGGAGAAGACGAACTTCAGCCTTAGCGGAGGTTTCGCAGCAAACGGATTTGGCGACACTCCCGGATCGCCCGGCGATTACACGCCGCTAGCCGCGTTTGTCGCCGAAGTGGTGATGACGTTCTTTTTCCTGATCGTCATCCTCGGCGCGACTCACGGCCGGGCTCCGAAAGGGTTTGCGCCGATAGCGATCGGGCTTTGCCTGACGCTTATCCATCTGGTGACAATACCGGTGACGAACACGTCGGTGAATCCGGCGCGAAGTACGGGTCCGGCACTGTTTGCGGGTGCATGGGCGATCAAGCAGCTGTGGCTCTTCTGGGTGGCGCCGATCCTCGGTGCAATGCTCGCCGGGTTCTTTTATTCGTGGCTCGGCGGCGAAGACCAGGTACCGCCGCAAGAACCCGTGGTGGGCGAGGAACCGACAACCACGGTCGTCGAGGTCATTGAAAGTTAGTTTGAGTTCAGAGTGCGCGATCCATCGTGTCGACGGGCTGTAGCCCGCGCTCTGAACATGCGGAAAGGTGCAGGAGTGGTTGAACTGGCAGCACTGGAAATGCTGTGTACCTCAAAAGGGTACCGTGGGTTCGAATCCCACCCTTTCCGCCATATCGATTTTGGATTTTAGATTTTGGATTTTGAATTTGTTCGGTCTGACGACGATCGATTTTGAATTTTCCAGCAATCCAAAAACCAAAATCCGAAATCCAAAATGCTTATGGCTTCAGGCTCCGCACAAGGTTTGAGTTGTGAACTCCGCTAGGCGAGGAATCGAGCAACGGTAGCAATTTCAGCCTGTGTTGCGGGTAAGTCTGAAGCCTCCAACCTTTTCTATGATCCCGATCATCAAGCAGCTTTCTGTCACGGTCTATTGCTGTCTCCTTTTTTCGATAAGCGGTATCGGTCAGTCGAATGACGACATCAAGCTTGGGATCGCTCCTGTCGAACCCTTTCGAATAGTGGGGAACATTTATTACGTTGGTTCGTCGGACCTGACGTCATATTTGATAGTCACCTCAAAAGGCAACATCCTGATCGACGGCGGTATGAAGGAAATGGTGCCGCAGGTTGTCGCGAACATCTCGAAGCTGGGGTTCAGGCTCGAAGACACGAAGATCATCCTCAACAGCCACGCTCATTTTGATCACGCCGGCGGGATCGCCGAACTCCGGCGGTTAACAAAAGCGAAATTTCTTGCGAGTGAGCTCGATGCTCCTTTGCTGCGGCGCGGCGGGGTGGATGATCCCAACTTCGATAACAGGTTCCCTTTCGAACCGACGATACCGGACGAAACCTTTGTCAGCGGTAGAAAGGTAAAGCTTGGCGGCACGGAACTGATCGCGAACGTGACGAGCGGCCATACCAAAGGATGTACCACTTGGACCACCGTTGCGAATGAAGCCGGCAAAAAGCTAAATGTGATCTTCGTTTGCAGCGTTTCTTCCCCCGGCTACAAACTTGTTGGGAACGATAAATACGCTGACATCGAGAACGACTATCTTCGTAGCTTCCGCTGGTTCAAAAATGCAAAGGTAGATGTATTTCTCGCTTCTCACGCCGGCTTCTTCGATCTGGAGTCGAAAAGAAAACAGGTCGGCACGGGTAAGGTGAATCCGTTCGTCGATTCCCGGGGATACCGAGAATTTATCGAAAGTAACGAAGAAACCTTCGTCGAAAAACTACGATCTCAAAAGTCCGGCAGCAAATAGACAGTGACATCGTGTTCGAATAAACTATCTCCCGAACCTTCATGTCTTACCAAGTAATTGCCCGAAAATGGCGGCCGCAGGCTTTCGAAGAGGTCACGGGTCAGGAGCACATAACCCAGACAATTCGTAACGCACTTGCGCACGACCGGCTGCACCATGCCTATCTATTTTCGGGAGCCCGCGGTGTCGGCAAGACCACGACCGCTCGTCTTCTAGCGAAAGCTCTTAACTGCCACAAGACCGACAAACCGAACCTGAGTCCGTGTCGAACAGATGATCCGACGGCCTGTCCCTCCTGTACAGAGATCGCCGAAAGCCGCTCGATGGACGTCCTCGAGATCGACGCCGCGTCGCATACCGGAATCGACGATGTACGCGAAACGATTCTCGAGAGCATAAACATCAATCCTGTGCGCGATCGTTTCAAGGCGTTCATCATCGACGAGGTTCACCAGCTTTCTAAGCCGGCCTTTAATGCTCTGCTGAAAACGCTCGAGGAGCCGCCCCCTAACGTCGTCTTCGTCCTGGCGACCACCGAATTGCACAAGGTGCCAGAAACCATCCGCTCGCGATGCCAAGAGTTCGACTTCCGGATCATTCCCGTTCAGAAGATCTACGACCGGGTGAAGCTGATCGCTAAGACCGAGAAGATCAAGATCGAGGATGCGGCACTGCGCGAGATCGCGCGGTCCGGCATGGGATCGATGCGCGATGCTCAATCGAATTTCGATCAAGTGATCAGTTTTTCCGGTGAGAATATCTCTGTCACAGATGTCTCTACCGCCCTTGGCATTGCTTCGGCGGAAATGCTCCGACGGATCCTTGAGGCGCTCCGCGAGAAAACGCCGAAGCTCGCGCTCGACGTGGTTGCCGACCTGATTTCCCGCGGCCAGGACATGCGGAACTTCTGCCGCGATCTGCTTGCCGTATTTCGCGACCTGATGGTCTTTAAGGTGTCGAACGGCGATGAGTCGTTAGTCGAAAGCTCCTTGCTGACAGTCGACGAGATGCGAAAGATCACCGAGCATTTTGGCGAGGCCGACTTCCTACGCTTCTTCAGTTCGCTCGCTGAGACCGAAGAGAAACTTAAGGATGCCATGCAGCCGCGGTACGTCCTCGAAACCGGCTTGGTTAAGCTTATCGAGATGCGACGCGTTGCCCCGATCGAGGAATTGCTCGAGCGTCTCGGACGTCTTGAACAGGGTGTTTCCTCCGCTCTAAATCCACCGCCGGGTGATGCTGCAGCGGCGGCGACCGCGGAAAAAAAAACTCTAGTTTCCGAGCCGGTCACCCCTGAACCCGAAAATGAGCCCGTTTCAGATATTGAAACTGGCGACACGGGGAGTAGTTTGAGTCCACTTCCCGCGTCGGCTCCGGAAAAGGAAAAAAAGCCGGTCGTGGATCTGCTCTTTCTGGACTCGCTGCCAGTAAAGCTGGCACCAATCGATCCGGAAGCGCTTGAGCATGTCGAGGACAATTTGCTTGATGCGGCGTACGAGAAAAAATTGCAGCGAACCGGTGACGATTTGATGCCGATTCCGAGAGCCTCGGCTTTGGTCGATACTTTCTTGGGCAAGGCTTCGTCTGCCGCTGCTTCGTCATCCACGACGAACGGTTCCACCGGTTCCGCTGTGGCGCCGGCTCTGACCACCTTCACACCGCCCGTGTTCGACGATCCCGAGCCTTCGGACGATCTACCGCCTCTTCAGGAGAATGCGTCGGACGAAGAAATGGTCGCTTACGTGTCGAGGCACCCCCTTTTGCGTCGAACGATGCGAGTATTTCGTGCAAAGATCGTCGAGGTGAAGCGGGACTGACTAGTTCTTAAGGTAGGAACAATTTTTTCACGCTTTCGTATTTTTTCAGGATTTGACACAATCTTGAGAAACGCGTGATCAGTTTTGTTTCTTTATATCTTCGAACGTTTACGGCCAGTCTGGTCGTGTGCCTCGGCGCGCTGAGTGCGATCGCGCAGGATTCCACGTCGTGGTCGCAGAACGTTTCGCCGCTTCCGTCACCGACCGGTATGGTCAATGACTATGCCGGCGTCATCGATGAGGCAACGAAACAGCAACTCGAGACCCGCCTCCGCGATTTCAAGACGAAAACAGAGCCGCCTATTGAGCTCGCCGTCGCGGTCGTTCGTACCACGGGTGACCGGCCGATCTTTGATTATTCGCTAGCGGTCGCACGCGGGTGGGGGATTGGCGCAAAGCAGGATGATAATCCGAGCGCTCTTCTCTTCGTCGCGATCGACGACAGAAAATACTTCACTCAGGTAAGCCGCGATCTCGAAGACGAGCTTCCGGACGCTCTGGTAGGAAGTCTGCAACGGCAGTATCTTGTACCGGAATTCCGCCAGGGAAATTATGGCAAAGGTATCGTCGACACGGTCGAAGCGTACATCCGAACGATCGAGACCCGAACAAGCGGCGGTATAGCGCAGGCGACGCCGGCAGCAAATACACAAGAGCGAACTCGTGGACCCGTCGGCCAATCATTGTCCACCACGTTTTGCTGCCTCGCAGCAATACTCGTACTGGTATTGATAATGTGGTCGAACCGCGGCGGAAGGTCGGGCCGGGGCGGTGGCGGTTCTGGCTGGGGCGGAGGTTTTGGAGGCGGCGGAAGCGCACTGCCATGGATCATCGGCTCGGCAATCGCGAATGCTGCGAGCTCATCATCGTCTTCGTCGTCCAGCGGCTGGGGCGGCGGGAGCGATTGGGGCGGTGGCGGTGGCGGCTGGGGCGGTTTCGGTGGCGGCGGCGATTTCGGCGGCGGGGGAGCCGGTGGAGACTGGTAGGCTTGATCGTGGTTCGTTGTTCGTTGTTTGTTGCGGGTTGTGTTAGTTACACCAAGGCCTTGAACAACGAACCACAAACCACGAACGACGAACAACGAACAACTCATGCAACATCAATTTGCGGCATTCATCGATGATCTTCGCACGACACACGGTGCAAATCTCGCCTCCGTGATCCTGTACGGATCTGCGGCGAGCGGCGACTTCGTATCTAAACGCTCGGACTACAACATCCTGATCGCTCTCAACAGGATCACGCCGAAAGACCTTCGAAACGCGCATGCTTCCATCCGTGAATGGCATAAGCTCGGTCATCCGGTACCGGTCTACTTTACTGTTTCAGAGTTACAGAATGCGGCCGATGTTTTTCCGATCGAGTTTCATCAGATGGAAGCCGCCCGAAAAGTGCTTTATGGAAAAGATGTCCTCGAAGGTGTCCGGATCTCGGATGCATATCTTCGGCATCAGGTCGAGTATGAACTTCGCAGCAAGCTTATTTTGCTCCGTCGCCAATTCATTCCGGCCTCGGAGTCAGTGGATAGTTTAAAAGATCTGATGGCCGAAAGTCTGTCCAGCTTCGCCAGTTTGTTTCGTGCGGTCCTCCTGTTGTCGGGAATCGAGCCTCCGATCAAAAAGCACGAGATCGTCGCACTGACGTCCGAAACGCACGGTCTGGAAGGCGTGGTGTTCGAAAAGATTTTCAACATTCGTGAGGACAACTTTGCCGAGCCTATGGATGAGCGATCGGCGAATGAGTTGTTCGCGGATTATATGGAGCAGATCGAACGCGTGATAGACGCGGTCGACAAGGTGGGACGGGCGGTTGGCCCGTCGTAAAATTACGATGGGAGGAACAACGGACGAACGGTCCGTTCTAAACAAGGAGAAGGTAATGAAACGAGCAATCTTGTTAACTATCGCGATGTTTACTGCATTTGGCCTCAGCGGTTGCAGCTACAACGAGCTGACTTCTAAGCAGCAGAACGTCAAGGGCAAATGGGCGAACGTCGAGAGTGCGCTGCAGCGCCGCGCGGACTTGATACCGAACCTGGTCGAAACCGCAAGAATGGCCGGTGTTCAGGAACAGGAAGTCTTCGGGCAGATCGCCGAGGCCCGCTCGCGTTTGCTGAACGCGCAGCAACAGACTCCGGCCGGCGAAGGCGGTGACAGAACACCCGAACAGCGCCAGCAGATCATCGATGCAGCCAATAGTTTCGGCGGAACGATCGGGCGCCTGCTTAGTTTGCAGGAAAGTTATCCGCAGCTGCGGTCAACGGAAGCGTTTATGAACGTGCAGACGGAGCTTGCCGGAACTGAGAATCGGATCAACGTCACGCGGCAAGACTTCAATGGTGCGGTGCAAGATTACAACACCACTCGCAATTCGTTCCCGGCAGTCCTGACTGCAGGATTATTGGGCTTCAAGGAAGAGCCTTACTTCCAGGCTGACCCGAATGCCCAACAAGTACCGAGCGTCGGCGATGCCAACTCCTTACGCCGGAACCAGACTGTTCCGGCACCTGCCAACGCAAATCGTTAGAATTTAGAATCCGCGCGAGCTGCACATCGCGCAATGATCGCAAGGCTTGCCGTTCGGTTCGAACGTGCAGGCCTTTTCCTTTTGGATGCCTGCGAAGACCTGGTCGGCGATCGCTTCGGCAATATCGAACCTTTCCACGCTGGGATGTATCGGCTGCGGAGTTGGAGCGGAGAAGCGCGGCGTTAACCCTGCTTCCAACTTGTCGAGACGGTGATTCAACTTTTCTATACTTGCGTAGAGCGGAGCCAGGTCGGGCACCTGACTTTCCGCCTCAAGAAGCCTGGCTATTTTTTCTGCAAGAGTTTCCGGACTACTCATGAGAGGTTCGTGAGATCGATGACGTCAATTTTATCATCTCGACACAGTCACAGACGACAACTATCAACTATCTACTGAAGATGTTATCTCCCGACGATGCAAGTCAATGTAATCCACCACGCCCACGATCGCGGAATCGATCGCCGCTCCGGGCCGCCCGGTCGCCGCTGTGGAAGCAGACCAGCCTTCCTGCGCGATCACCACTACGTCACCTTCACCTGCGTTTACCGAGTCGAGTGCGATACACGTGTAGTCCATGTCGTCACCCTCAGGCGTTATCTGCCGGCACAGCATCACTCGCGCACCCTCATACCGCTGGTTCTTTTGCGTAGCTACGACGATTCCGATGACTCTGGCGATCAACATAAAAGGAGTTGATAGTTGACAGTTGATTGTTCGTGCGACCGGCTTGATGTCGTACACAAAGCGACACGAACTATCAACTGTCAACTATCACACTACCAAGCATCAACTATTCACTATTAAACACGTGGTCGTCCGAATCGATTATCCCGACGATAGTACAGTCGGTCGGCGTCTCGTCGCGTTTGAACGGAAACGACGCTTCTTTTCCGCGGCACCAGAACACAAGCTCGCCGACGCCGGCACCGACCGCGTCGAGTGCTACCATCGGCCTGCCCTTGTCATGCAGTTTTGCGTCCAGCGTCTGGACGATGAGGAACTTTCGCCCGTTCAATGATTCGTTCTTTATCGTCGAAACGACAGTTCCGATGACCCGAGCAATCTGCATCGTTTAGGTTTGCTTCTTCAAGTCCGCGATGGCTGACCTGATGCGTTCTGCGTTGGGAGCTTTTGGCACAAGCTCGAGATACTTCTCGAGCTCTACAACCGCCTCGGCGTTTCGTTTCTTCTGGGCGTAGATCTGACCAAGATAGAGATGGGCAAGCGCTAATTTGTCGCCGCCTTTCGCGGCGATCGCTTTCTTCAGACCGACCTCCGCGGCATCTACATTTTTCAGATTGTAGAGGGATATGCCGAGATACATGCTCGCCTCCGGCATGTCATCCTTCTGTTTGAGCACATCGTCGAAAACCGCCGCCGCGACCTCGTAATTCTTTTTTAGGTACTGCGTATAGCCGACGTAATACTTCGCCTCAACGTAATCCGACTTCATCGATATCGCCTTAACAAAAGCCGCCAGAGCGTCGTCAAGCTGGTTCTCTTTCAAGTGTAATTGCCCTCTCTGAAGGTAGGCCGGGGCGAAATTCGGGTACGCGGTTATTGCCTCGTCAAACAGCACTGCCGCGCCTTTATTATCGTTCTTCTGGAGCTTTTCCACGCCCTTTTTGAACTTTTCGAGGGCAGGTGCCGGGACATCTTTGAACAAAGGGTTGTTCGAATAAAAGTCGCCCTTCTTCTGTCCTTCCATTCTCAGAAAAAGAGTAACGGTAAATGTACGGCCCGCTGGAGTGTCACGATCGATGGTCATGAATTCCCGTTCCGTCGGTAATCCTGGGGTCGTCGCCGATATCGTGAAATTCCCGGCTCGCACGCTGCCCGTTTGGAAAACGCCATCCATGTTGGTGTAGAAGGATGTCGGCGGTGCATCAGGATTACTGATCTCGACCTTAACGTTCGATGCGGGGCGTCCGTCAGGAAGATACACCCGGCCCTGGATAGTGTAATTTCCACCGCCACTGTCCGCGGCCCGGTTCCGATCGCCGATCCCCTGTGCGAATGTCAACGTCGCTGAAACCGCAACAAAGCATATGGAAATAAACATTAACTGCAGTTTGCTTCTCATACTGGTACCTCTTACTTAATAAAATCTATCGTGTCGATGACGCCAATGATGGCTGAGTCGACCGGACAGTCTTTGTTCCCTTCTGCCATCCGAGCTGATGACCCACCGACGACGATTACCTTCTCGTGGAACCCGGCCCCGACCGTGTCAACCGCAACAACATAGCCACTCTGGTCGGTTCCGTCGAGATTGATCGGTCTGACAATGAGGAGTTTCTTGCCCTGCAGGCGTTCGTCTTTTTGAGTGGAGACGACCGTGCCTAAGATGCGTCCGATTATCATGTGAGCAGTCAGCAGTCAGCAGTCCGCTGTCAGCAAAAAGCCTTTTCTGGCTGACTGCCGATAGCTGCGTGCTGATCGCTATTTCATTACTACAGGCAAAGTTTCATCGACCGCCGAGTGCGGACGTGGGATCACGTGGACGCTGACGAGCTCGCCGACACGACGCGCGGCCGCGGCACCCGCGTCGGTTGCGGCCTTGACCGCCGCGACATCGCCTCGCACGATGGCCGTTACAAAGCCCGCCCCGATCTTTTCGTAGCCTACGAGCTGGACGTTTGCGGCCTTCACCATGGCGTCAGCCGCCTCGATCATGGCTACGAGGCCTTTGCACTCGACCATTCCTAATGCTTCCTGCATTTAATTTTGCTCCTGAAACGTTTTAGAGATTCGAAAGTGCTGCTAGTTTAACCCAATTTTGCCGCCTGGCTCAAAAGGTCGATCAACTCTTCGCGGGTGAAAGAAACCTTGCCGCCGTTCAGACCGCCAGCGGCCGATTTATCGAGCGAACAGTTGATCTCCGTCTCATGAAGATAGCCGCAGGACTGGCACCGCGCCTCCTCAGTGAGATAGCCGGCCTTCTCGCGGATGTTGATCAGCTTTTCGATAGCATCCTTCGGCAGGTCGTTCGCTCCGCCAAGCGCCTTAGCGAGGATAGCGATCTTCGCGGTGTGCTCGAGCGTCTCGAGCCGGTCGAATGCCTGCCAAAGGTCGTCACCATATGCCACGGCTCCATGGTTTGCCATGAGGAGAGCATTGTGATGCTTGACGAATGGCTTCATCGCTTCGGTCAACTCGTTAGTTGATGGCGTGCCGTAATCCGTCAACGGAACACAGCCAAGGGTGAGAATCACTTCCGATAGAATTGGCTTATCGATCGCGAGCCCGGCGACCGCGAACGCGGTACCGTGCGGCGGATGCGCGTGGCAGACGGCTTTGATGTCGGGACGTTCACGATAGATCAGGAGATGCATCGCTAGCTCGGACGACGCCCGCTTATCCGTCAGCGGCTGTCCCTCCATATTGGTAAGCGCGAGATCGTCCTCCGTCATCCGGCCTTTGCAGGTCATGGTTGGCGTAGCAAGCACGGTGTTTTCATCCAGGCGTATGCTGACATTTCCGTCAGATGAGACCACGTAGCTTCGCTCGTAGAGCAGCTTGCCGATCTCACAAATGAGTTTTCGGGCCTGAGATTCGTCCATCTAATTTTCGTAACAAACCTCGCGGTAGACGAGCTTCGTTCCGTCCGCTGTTTCGATAAGATCAAGCATCAATTCGCGTTCTTCAATAAGATTCGACACTGCCCGCAAGTAAGCGGTCGCACACCAGTGTTCTCCCCTCGCCGAGTGCCGGGACTTGTTTTCAAGATCGGTCAGCTCGCGTTCTATCTTGCGGACCCTTTCCTTTCGTTTGCGGTACACTTCGGAGCCCGGGCCGTATCCAGGGCGGCCGACCTCGTCGCGAGGCAAACACTGCCGGACGTTAAGAATATAGTTTGAGAGAGGGTCAGGTTTTTGTTCAGTAGCTGAAAAGACGTCTGCTGCCACCACGCCCAATCCAAAACAAGCCAGGGCGATCAACAAATTCCTTATTCGCAGCTGAAGGCACATAGTCGCCTCAAACAAGAAACCACAGATTAACACACATCTACGTGTGCATTAACCTGTGGCTTTGGAACGGGCCTGCAACTCGGCTGACTACTGCGGCAGCACGTCGTGACGCGGATGCTTTGGACGCTTCGGCGGAGTCGGCGGATGTGCTTCGAGGACAACCGGAGGAACGGCATCCTGGAAATACGGATCGACATCCGCTGCATTACGGCGAAGCGAATCGTTCTCCCTTCTAAGCGTGCGAACCTTTTCTCGAAGCTCGTCCATCTCTATCCGCTGCTGGTGCTGCCGATCCCGGCATCTAGTGCGGCGTGCGTCCCGCCAATTCTCGAAATTGGGGACGACGGATACGAAAAAGCTCGCGAGGAACAAGCCAGCGGCAAAAGTAAGAACGAAAGGAATGATCCGCTTGAAAAATCCAATGTACAACATAAACCCTTACCTCTTGATAAACTACTGACAACTAACAATACGACGCGCTTCCGAATTCGGTTTCAATCCGCCGCCGCATGCTACATCTTAACTCTTTTGCCGCCCGGCGAAAAGTTTTCCAGAAAACAAAATTATTAGACGCTGGGTGACCCCCAAACCTTCGATCGTAGGAGACCGTCTGGAATGTGACGTCACGGTTGGTGAAATCGTTGCATTGCGACGGAACGCGTGATCCT
>DASUSJ010000301.1:0-4272 GCA_036375155.1 Pyrinomonadaceae bacterium | reverse complement strand
CAGGATTTCAGTTGACGCCCGTTACCTGATCCACCGAGAGGAGCCACTTTCCGCCACGTTTTTCCCAGACGTGGATCACGCGAAAGAATTTGCCCTTTCTCTCTTGTCGGTTGTGCGTGGAGATAGAGCGTCCGGTCGCGGTCACGACCGCTACATCCTCGTACAATCTGATCCGCATATCGGAGATCAGGAACTTCAATGTAGTATTACTTTCCTGTTTCTGCCGACGACTCAATATCATGGCTTCGATATCCTGAGCCTTGTTGTACAGCCGACCACTCGGGCCGACGTGATAGCTGTCTTCGGTAAGAAGGCGCGCTTTTCCTTCGGCGTCGGAGACCTCGTTGATCGTGTTCCACTCCGCCTCGAGGCGTTGGATCTCACGCAGATCGGCGGACGTGGAAGGCGCGTCGGACTGCTGGCCGAAAACCGGGGCGGCGAACAGGAGGAAAGCGGTTAGAGTTACTACTGATTTCATCACCTCAACAAGTCATCAGCGGATAAGGTTTTGTGAAGCACGTAGACAAGCACAGTGGCGCCGATCAGGCCTCCGACAACAACCTTGGCCGTGGTCGACCAGCCCCGCCTTTTGACCTTCTCGACGTCGCGGTAAGAAATGATGCTCGACTGTGTCTGATTATTGAGCGTGACGTCGAAAGAATCGTCGAGGATCTGGCCAATGCTGCCTCTTATTTTTGTTCCATCTTTAAGATACACGGTCACCTTGCCACCGGCGCCGGCCTTGTTTACCTGTGCCTTTACGCGGCGGTCGCGCTCGACGGGGCTCTGCTGCCCCATGATCAAATCGACGTTTACCAGAAGAAGCATTACTGCAACTAGAAATACAGTTGACGTTTTTATGAACATTTTTTCTCCCTTTCCCGAGCCACTCGATCTGGGGAAGATCGGCAACCTCTTAAGGACGAAGCTGACCTATATGGCGTACCGGATGCGAAGTGCGCTGGTCGGCTCATAATCTTATGGCCCGCCGATCGTAAGCCCCTCCAAAAATCCGTCAGAAGACGCAAGAACAACAACGAGCACAGTGGCGATCGCGGCGGCTCCTAGCGCCACACCAATACCAACCTTTGCACCGCTCGTCAGGCCGCGCCTTTTGATGCGTTGGACGTCGCGATAAGCAATAATGGTCGACTGTGTTTCCTTCTTTACCGTCACGTCGAATGAATCGTCGAGGATCTGGCTTATATTGCCTTGTATCTTTGTCCCGTCCTTTAGAAATACCGTCACTTTTGCACCGGCGCCGAGGTCGTTGACACGTGCCTTGATCTGCCGGTCGAGTTGAACCGCGCTTTGCTGTCCCACGGTCAGACTGACGTTTGCGAAGAGCAGCAACACAGCTATACACACAGATGAGATTTTTCTGAACATTCTTTCTCCTGTTTTCTACAGATCCGAAAGCCCTTGTTCTATTTCCGATCAACATGCAGATAATACTCGCGGATCGTCTCTGAACCTCCCCCATTCGAACGGCCTTCGAGAATGACGATGTAGTCTTTCCGAGTCAGGGAACTGGCGGGCACTGTTACGGCGAGTGATTTTGCAGAACTGCCGATCGTGAGATTCGAGGCTCGCCAGACTGTCGCACCCCCGAGAGTCGTTACACGGACGGAGTAACTTTCATACGCATCCCCGCCGAACAACATGCGAATTACGACGCTTTGCGTCGCCGTACCGATCGACGCTGTATTGCGGCCCGTAACTGAACGTGACGCGGAACTCAATGTTACCGTCTCTGTCCGCGTGCCGGTAACTTCCGGCTTCGTCTCCGGCGGCTTTACGACCTCAGCTACACGCTGCTCGGGAGTCGGAACGGGTGCGGGCAACACGACCGTCGGGTCTATCGATCTACTAGGAACCGGAGCCGACGTCTCCGGCCGGACGCTCGGGTTCACGGCGGTTTCGGGTTCCTGCGGTCGGTTCGACTGCGGCGACGGTTGCGCACGCGGATTGTCGTCGGCGTTTGTATTGTTGTCCGTAGCGATGTCTCCCGCAACGACCTGCGGGTTCGATGGAGCTGCATTCGCAGGTGTCGGAGGCGCGGGTTCATCCGCGATAAGCTCGGGGGCTTCGGGCCTATTGACGATCCAAAAGCCGGCCGCAACGAGAACGAGAAGCACAGCAACCACCGCGAGAGCTGGTACCGAAAATAGGCCTTTAAGTCTTTCGAAAAATGTCGCCTGTTTGGGCTCGATCTTGGCGATTAGCGGCTTCGAACGAGAATCGCGATCCGCAATGGCAGTAATGGAGCGGACAAAATCATCTGACTCCGCGAGCCGGTCCCGTCTCGGTCTGGTTGAGCCAAAGTGACGCTCGACGCGCTGTTGCTTATCTGGATCCAGCTCGTCTCGCGAGTAGAGATCAAGAAGTTCGTCTTTGACCGCGAGGAACCGATTAAAAAAAGCGTCGTCGTTGAAATACGCATTTTCGAATAGCTCCTGCTCGGGCTCACTTAGTTCGCCGAGGATATAGCGCTCACACATCCCTTCGTCGAATGGAGTATTACCCGAGACTCCGTTGCCATTCGCGCTGTTCATTTGGTTTCTCCTGATCTGGTCGCACGCGAAACGCAGGCTTCGGTACACTTGGCAAGCTCGCGCCTCAGGCGGCTCGCTCGTAAGCGGAGAGCATTAAGTGTCGTATTGAGTCGAGCGGCCAGGATCTTGCGCTGCTCGATTTTGATTCCATTCTCTTCGCGGTAGTAATCAAAGATAAAACTTCGCGTCTCTTCGGCAAGGTTTTCGAGACAATTCTCGAGACAGTCAAGGCGCCGTTCGAGCGTGTCACGCGAGTTATCAAGGTCGGACGGCACACCTGAATTGCCTGGCAACATCAAATTCTCATCAAGCTCGACAGGCGCCTTTGAACGCTTGCGCGATGCCTCCATCCAAACAAACTTCGCGACCCCGTAACAATAACCGGCCGGGTTGTCCAATTTCTCACCCTCGGCTATCCGTCGCATCACCCGGTCAAAGGTTTCGTCCGCATGTTCATCCGGCGTGTAGCTCCCACGCGCTTCGAAGAATTCAAGCAGCTTGCGGCGCAGATTCTCGTATACCCGTCCGGCACGTTCTCGATCCGAATCGAGCGAGACGAGAAGCGAATCGAACGCTTCCGGTGTTACCGTCCATGTCAGTTCGCGAATTGTCATTGGCCTACGGTTCCAGGTCCTCGGCAACCGGAGCAGTAATAGTGATCTCCGGATCCGGCACCCATTCGTCCATTTCGAAGTGAGTCCTGTGCTTCGATTCGTATACCCAGTCGCGCCGTGTTTCTGCCATTAGGAGCGCACCCGTCTGTTGATCGAATGCATACAAGATTTCAGTCCGCACTACAGTATCTTTAGACGCTGGCGCGCCGTTATTATGGTTCCCGGTCCAGCGATAGAAGCGTGCAACCTTATTCTTGTACAGACGTTGTCCGATAAACGCGATCGTCTTGTCAGAAATCCCGGATGCGGTCGGAGAATAAATGGGGGTGCTGAGCGGCCGATGCAGAGCATAGAAGATAGCGAAATTGTTAAGGGTAAGGCCAAGCAATCTCTGGTGGGCGGCCCTGTCCTTCCTAGCCCGGGCGTCTTTGATGGCGGGCAACAGTTGCGCCTGAGCCTTTTGAAATTCCTCCTTAGTTTGGGAATTCCATGGTCCGGTTCCCGATCGGTGATACATCCGCTCGCCGATAATGACGCATTCACCGGTTACACCAGTTCGGCTGTTATAGCTTTTGACCCGAATCGAGGCCTTAGCATCGACCTCCAAGACGACATTCTTATGTCCTTCGAAGGCCGTCGTGTAACGATAGGGCCCACGCGCAATAACCGCCAGACCTCGTTTCACCATTCCAGGGAGATCGGATGCGTCTACACTATGCTCCGACTGTCCTGCGACAGAAAGCGCGGATAGAAGAATCGTTAAGGGGATGAATAAGCGTTTCATTTTTCATGGCCCGGTCAACGCACGGCCGAGCGGCCTCTAAAGAAAGTGACGAAACTCCAAAAGAATGTCACCGCCATTCGCCCTGAAGCTCAAACGCGGCCCAGTAATAGGGTGCGTTCCAACGCTTTGATCTGATCATCTCGATCTTTGCTGCCCTAAGCGCGGCGGCAGGCCGCATGTTTTCCCTCAACATTTTTTGATAGAAGATCTTCATCAGCTCGGCGGTGGCGACGTCGTCGACCTTCCATAGACTCGCGACCACGCGGGGGCTTCCGGCGTACATGAATCCGCGTGTCAGCCCGATCAACCCTTCGCCGCG
>DASUSJ010000300.1:0-32681 GCA_036375155.1 Pyrinomonadaceae bacterium | reverse complement strand
AGTTGTTCAACAAAAAAAGCCGCTTCTGAAGAAGCGGCCATATGTATTGCTAATTAAATATAAATACTTCTTAAGCGGCTAGAAGATCGTTAGACGTTTCAGCAAAGACACGTCTACCGTTTAAAGCATCGTCGATGATTTCACGCACGGCCGAGGCGTCCGGATTGACTTCCATACGTGCACAGGCACGAAGGTGCCGAATGATGCCCTGGGTTGCGATCTCCATGGTGTCGCCGGTCAACTTTGAGTACCGGCGCGCCTGAATGTGATCAATTTGCAAGATCCTGTCCTGCAATGTCATAAGTTTAGCTGCTGCCACTTTTTACTCTCCTTACTTAGGTAAATTACCCCTTAAATAATACTCAGCTGGGAACGGCCGAATCCCTGAAAACTACGGCAAAAACTGTAGTTTTCCGTTACAGTTTAGTTGAACTAATCGATTTCAACGTTGCTAAATTAATGAGGGATTTCGAACGCTACCAACTTTGTAGTGGAATTTTAACAGAAACGTTTCATCTTTGTCACTAAATTTTTTTGTGACTGAGTTTAAACGCGGCGATCCGGCCATTTCTCGAAGATCGGGCCGGATCCGCAGCGATGGAAACTATATTTCGGACCTATTTTCCGACGGCGTCTTTCATTGTCTTACCGAGACGGAATTTAACGGTCGTTTTGGCGGGGATATTAATAACTGCACCAGTTGCGGGATTGCGGCCCTCGCGAGCCTTACGCGTCGCCTTAACCAGCTTTCCGAAGCCGGGAAGCGTGAATTCGCCATTTTTTCTTACTTCGCTAACCGCCAGATCGGCGATCGAGTCGAACAAACCTTTAACTTCCGCTTTCTTGAGTCCCGACGACTCCGCCAAAGTGTTGACGATCTCCGATTGTGTCATACGAGCCATATTTTAATTAACCTCCAGAGTGATTTGTGATTATGAATACTTCTTAGTGAACAGATGTCTGCAAGAAACAGCAGCAGAATGGAAATGATCCGCTTGATCGAACACCGCCTGATGGTCGGGGCGGCAAGATTCGAACTTGCGGCCTCACGGTCCCAAACCGTGCGCACTACCAGGCTGTGCTACGCCCCGCCACGTTTCAGCTAAGAAACGGTTTCAAGTGTCGAATTCTACTGACGAAAAATGGATAGGTCAAGTCAAACCGCGATAAAATCTAGCAAATATCGCATGATGAGCTTCGCGGCTATCGCGCGGTGACTTATCTCTTGCTTCACTTTCTGGTCAAGCTCGGCGAACGTCTGATCGAACCCATCCGGGATGAATATAGGATCGTAACCAAAGCCACCGGAGCCGCGTGGGCTAATCGCAATCGTACCATTACACTCGCCGCGTACTGTGCGGAGAATCCCGCCATTTCCGTCAGCGACAGCCATAACGCAAACAAACCTGGACCGGCGTCGGGTGTCTCCGGTGCTGGCGAGCAATTCGAGTAGTTTTGGGATCTTAATGTCGTAGCCGGCAGTTTCACCCGCGAAACGTGCGGAGTGAACGCCGGGCGCTCCGTTGAGCGCCTCGATTTCAAGGCCGGAATCATCTGCAAGCGATAACTCACCAGTCTGCAGAGCGAAACCCCTTGCTTTTATCTCTGCGTTCTCTTGAAAGGTCATTCCGCTCTCCTTAACGTCCCGTATCTCCGGATAATCCCGCAGACTTTTGAGTTCTATCGGGAGCTCGCCCAAAAGCTCCTTCAGCTCTCTGACCTTTCCTGTATTTCCGGTCGCGAGAAGGAGAGTCGTTGACTTGTTCAGCATCGTGTTGACGGTTCGGCCGCAGCCTGCTTCGGGTAAAGTTTTTATTGCTAAAATGCGGTGTTAATTGTATAAAATAACAGGCGACTTTGTTCGCCGCCCGCCCTACCTTCAGCTCATAATGAGGAATCCCAGTTGGAACTAATTTCTACTCAAACGCCACTTTTTAATCCGGTCGCTCTCTTTTCAGATGGAAACGAGGAGCTTCAAGATTCACCGATAATTGCTGTATTCGATCCCGATGAACTTTCGTTCGAACTCGGTGTCTGGCTTTCCGGTCTTGAGAGCTTTCTGACGACCGGCGGCGGGCCGTTTGGTGATAGGAATCAGTCGGCTTCGCCCCTGCGAAGCTGGGATCTGGAATGCCGGCTGACCAGAGCGGCATTACTTCAGAGTTCGAAGCTTAATTTCAGGCTAAGGAAGGCCATGGCTAGCCAAAAGCTTCACGATGGCAGCGGTTCCGAAGACAACTATCTTAGCGTTTCCGAGCTTGATTCGTTTGCACTCGTGCTTCGCGATTCGATCGTGCTGAATGAGAGCATACTTTCTTCAGGCGGTCTTGATTTCGGGGACTGGCGTGGCTGGAGCGCTATGTTGAACGATACGCTAAAGTCGTCTCCCGTTTTTCACAAGCTGCTGACCCGCGTCCGCGTGACGGGCGAGCAATTTCTACCTGAAAGGCTCAACGTGATAATGGCTGAAAAGGCCGCGCCATTTGCCGATCAGGTCGACCTTAAAGTTATCCTGCCGCAATTTGGAGCAATTCTCGGTTTGTTAAGTGTCGTTGGCAGAATGCTCAAGAATGATGAGCCGCTCAAGCCTTCGCTCCTGATCTTCTCGCGAGTATACGAGGAAACGCAGTCCCTCATTTCGCACATGAACAACCGGCTTTCACGTTTCTCGGACGAGAGCGCCGCGATGTTCAATTCGCTCGACAGCGCTTCATACACGGCGTCGTTAGAGTTGAAGAAGGTTTGCTTACAGGAACTGAACGGCCTCGCAGGTATCCGCCCCGTTCCGTCTGTATTTGCGCGCGTAGAGACTGCTTGCGAACTCCTTAGTGACAGCTTTCGCCAGATTCTTGCCGACTTCGCGCATGTCGTCGATCCCGACCTTCAACCGTCCGATCTCTTTCCGAACTTCAAGACGAAACTCGAGCAGTCCCTGGAACTGCGACGCGATCTCTGGCAGCTGCTGCAGACGGTTCGAAAAGGTGAGCAGAATCCGGACAAGAACCAACTGGATAACGTCACCAAACAGCTTCGTGAGTTCCTGGAGCGGACATTATCGTTCCTTTTTCACAAGGATCGCGAGACACTCGAGCGCTTCTCCGAGGAGATATTCGTCACCACCGAGAAGAAGGATATTGTACCGATCCTGCACCGGTTCGGAGCGTATCTCGAGACGCTTCTTGCACAGATCAACATGCGGACAGTGCTGGCAGATCACCCCTTCAAACCAGAATAAGCAGCCTGGCTTATTGAGATCGCAGGGTCGCGAGCGGCTTTCGAAAAAGCACGTCGAAACTCGCCGCCGCGCCGACAAACATTACGATAACGACGGTCGCAACTACACCTGCGGCAGTTAACATCAGATCGAATTCCCATTCGATTTCGAGTACGTACCGGCTTACCGCAAACGACATCAGCACGGCAAAACCTGCGCCTATCAAGCCGGATAGCAGGCCTAACAGCCCGTATTCAGCCAGCAGGATGGTCATTAGCGTCGGCCGTTTTGCACCGAGCGTTTTGAGGATGGCGTTTTCATAAATTCGCTGCGACTTAGTCAGAGCGATCGAGCCGACCAGGATCAGGATCCCGCTGAGGATCACAAAGCTGCCGACAAACGAGATCGCCAGGACAAAGTTGCTGACCAGCTTCTGCACGGCCGCGACGATGTCGACGACGTCGAAGATCTGTACGTTCGGATAAGCGTCGAGAACCTCCCGCTGAAGACGTTGCCGGTCAGTGGCGCCGACACGTTTGAGAACGGTTGCCGCATAAGTTTGTGGGGCTTTTTCGAGAACGCCGGGGCGGAATACGAATACGAACGCGGTCCGCGTATTTCTAAGATCCAGGCGGCGGACATTTGCAACGCGCGCCGTTATCTTTCGCCCGGAGATATCGAACGTCATCGAATCACCAGGAGCCACATTTAAACGCTTCGCCATCTCTTCCTCGACGGAAACCTCCGGAACATCCGCCGGTTCTTTCGACCACCAAACCCCATTGATGACCGATTCGTTCTCGTCCAGGTCGGGCCGGTATGTGACTGCGAATTCCCGCCCGATCTGACCCTGCTGTTGGCGCGTCTCACGCGAGCCGAAATCAAATCCCTCACCGTTCACATGCGATATGCGGGCCCGCACGGTCGGGATCGCCTCGGCCTTCTCGCCGATCCGCGAATCGATTAGCTGTGCGAGATCGTCGATCTGACTTCTCTGAATGTCGACGAAGAACATACTCGGCAGCCGCCCGTTGCGTGTGAAGTCGAATTCACGGACCAGGTTTGACTGGAGCGATTGAACAGCGAGCACGACGAACGCGCCGAGTCCAACCGCCAGCAGTATGATACGAGTCTGATTGCCTGGACGATAGAGAGAATTGATCGCCTGGCCGAGTGCAAACGGGCCGAAACTTCTAAAGCGGCTGAGGACCTTGGTCAGAACGATCGCGGTCAGGTAAAGCACGACGGATGATGCGGCGAGCCCACCCAGGAAGAAAGCCCCGACGCGTAACGAGCCGGCCTGCCAAACGGCGAGGGCAAGGAGTCCGGCGAGGGAGAATGCGCCCAGCAGCCACTTTGTTAGATCCAGACGCCGGAGACTCGTGTTGTTCTCGTCGCGAAGCAACAGCTTCGGTTTGATGTTCCGAATCTGGAGTAGCGGCAACGCAGAAAAGAGAAATGAGATCAGGACGCCGAGGATAATGCCTTGAGCGACCGTCGACGCGTTTACGCCGTAGGACATCTTTTCGGGCAGCGTCTCTACAAATCTCCAACCGACAAGCCAAAGAGCGACTTGTGCGAGAACGACGCCGAAGAGACTTCCGATAAGACCGAGCGTCAGGATTTGAAGCAAGTAAACCGTGATTATTTTTCCGCCCCCCGCGCCGAGGCATTTGAGCACCGCGACTGATTTCCGCTTCTGTTCCACGAACGCGCGTGCAACGTTCCAGACACCGATCCCACCCAAGACCAGTATCAGCAATCCGGTAAGCGACAAGTAATTTTCGGTTCTTGCAAACTGTTCTCCGAGATTCTCCTGAGTCTCGCGATATGACTGGACATTGATCGTTGTCCCCTTAAGGGTCTCGCGAAGCTCCCGCACCAGCTCGGTTGGATTGTCGGTTGTTCGATACAGGATTCGGCGGCGGACGCGACTTGCATTTCGCGTTATTCCTGCGTCGTCAAAGGCTTTCTTCTCGATGAAAACGCGGGCTCCCAAGCGGAAGCCGCTCGTCCCTCCAGGCTCCTGATCGAATACTCCGCGTATCTCGAACTCACCTTCGCCGATCCGGATGAGGTCGCCGACCTTGACCGACAGGTCTTCCAGAAGGATCTTTGCTACGACAGCCCCATTGTTTGCCAGCAATGAAAAATCGAACGGAGTTCCATCCTCCAGCTCAAAGGTGCCGACGAGCGGAAAAGACGGCTCAATACCTTTCAGCTCCACCATCTTCACGTTCGAATTCAATGTGTCTGCAGGCCTTGCCATCGACGACGTAGTGATGGCTTCGTTGCGCCCGTCAACAATACCCGACGCCGAAACGGCGGATTCGATCTTGGAAATGTCTGTAGGAGTGAAGTCGTTCGTCGAGCTGACCTCGACATCCGCCGTCATCAGAGCGCGCGCGTCGGTTCCGACCGCGCGTGTCAGGTTCTGAATAAGCGAGCGAAGCCCAACGACCGATCCGACCCCGAGCGCGATGCACAGAAAGAAAAACAGCAGCCGCCGCCAGGAGGAGCGGATCTCGCGTCGGGTTAGGTTGAAAATGAAACGCATACTTTTCCGTGACGCCGCGGCGAGCTACCCGGCGACGTGGAGACGCAGCTGTCACGCGACGCCACGTCTCAGGACGCGAGTGCTTCCACAGCGTCTCCGCGTCCCTCCCGCTCCGCGTCGCTTCCTACAACGGCGTCGCGTTCAAAACTCTCATCCTGACGGTTAAAGTCATCGCTTACCACCACGCCGTCCTTCAGCACGATCTGCCGCTGAGCTTCTGACGCGAGCGCTTGATCGTGGGTGACGAGAACGAGTGTTACCGAACGTCGTTTGTGCAGCTCGGTCATCAGTTCGAAAATATGCCGGCCATTCTTCGAATCGAGATTGCCGGTCGGCTCGTCCGCGAGAAGAATCTTCGGCTCGTTGGCGAAAGCCCGTGCTATCGCTACCCGCTGTTGCTCCCCGCCCGAAAGCTCGGACGGATAGTGATGGCCACGATCGGTGAGATCGACGTCATGCAAAAGCTGTTCAGCCCGGCTTCGACCATTTCGGACGCCGCGGATCTCCATCGGGATAATGATATTCTCGAAGGCCGTTAAGCTCGGAATCAGATGAAACGATTGGAAGACGAATCCGATCTTGGCACTTCTGATCTCGGCGAGACCGTCCTCTCCCATGCTTGTAATCTCGTCGCCATCGATCGTGATCGTTCCCGAAGTAGGGGCATCGAGCCCCGCCATCAAGCCGAGAAGCGTTGATTTACCACTACCCGAGGCGCCTGTGAGGGCAATAAATTGTCCTTCGGGAATGTCGAGCGTGACATCGGACAGGATCGTTAGATCTTCGGTTCCGGACCGGACCGTCTTTGTGACCGATTTTAGTTTGATCATTTTTCAAGTGTGAACTATGAACTGTGAACTCCCAAGGTGCGTCAGTTAGCCACGGCAAACGGCCCTGGATACCGGTTCAATTGAGCCCGAAGGTGCGGCGGAATAATTACATCGCCCGCGCTGCGGCTTTAACGATCATCCGATTCCCATGGACGTTCGCGTCGTTAAATCACTGCCGCGCCTCCGGTGCTCACAGTTCACAGTTCGCAGTTCACGGTTACCGAGAAATTTGCATCCAAATTCTACTAGATCACGTAGCATATTATTTACCTTGCATGAACCATATTATTCGACACACAGGACTTCTAAGTTTCATATTTTGTGCGGCGCTGCTCGCGGGCTGTGGCGGTGATAACCGCGCGGAAGGTGTCGGGCTGGGCGCCGACCGGCCTTTAAAAACACCGCCCGTGTCGGTCAGCCGACCGAAGATCGTCGCGTTTGGTGACAGTCTGACCGCTGGGTTTGGCCTGACCGAGCGGGAGTCGTATCCCTACTTGCTTCAGGAACGACTCAACTCGGACGGCTATAACTACGAAGTTGTGAACGCGGGGGTCTCAGGTGATACAAGTCTGGGCGGTTTGGAGCGTATAGATTGGGTGCTCGAACAGGAGGGCGTTGAGATCCTGGTCCTCGAGCTTGGGGCGAACGACCTTTTGCGTGGGTCGCCCGTGGCAAAGATGAAGTCGAACCTCGATCAGATAATCAGGAAAGCGAAGGCAAAGAACGTCAAGGTATTGCTTTGCGGGATGCTGGCACCGCCAACGATGGGGGCGGACTACCAGCGGGCGTACTCGAATGCTTTTCCCGATCTTGCGAACGAGCACGGAGTTGCATATCTACCTTTCCTTTTGGAAAATGTCGCACTGAAGAGGGAACTGAATCAGGCCGATGGTATTCATCCGAATGCGGAAGGCACGAAGATAATGACCGAGAATATTTACAAGGAATTGCGACCGATGTTAAGCACATCGTGATCGATCAAAATTAATTCGGACCGTGCGTTGACGGTTCTCGGGAGGATCGAACGTGAAACACGTACTTGTCTTAGGACTTCTAGTTTTTTTCCCTTCGTTTGTATTGGGCCAGCAGTCGGTCCCCGAACCTTCGCCTTCGCCTTCGCCGGCTGCGACCGCCGGTACGACAGCGAATGGTTACGTTCGCCCCGATGCTGATGAGCGACGTAAGCGTTATATAAACAGTATGGTCGGCCCGGTAGCACTCGCGCGAACCGTCGGGACGGCGGGTATCGCGACGTGGAGGAATTCGCCGGAAGAATGGGGAACGAAGTGGGAAGGCTTCGGTCGACGTGTCGCGTCAAACTTTGGCCGGAACGTGATCAAGCAGACTACGATCTACGGCCTCGATGAGGCGTTGAAAGTGGACAGCAGCTATTACAGAGCAAAAAACAAGGGGGTCGGTGGAAAGATCGCGAACGCGCTTATCTCGCCGGTCACTGCGCGGAACAGAGAAGGAAAGCGTGTTGTGGGCGTACCGCGGCTGGTAGGAACATACAGTGGTGCCATCATCTCACGCGAGGTTTGGTATCCGGACCGCTTCGACTGGAAGGACGGTGTCCGGAGCGGAACTATCTCGCTGGGATTCAACGCGGCGTTCAATCTCGTAAAGGAATTTATCTGGAAGAAGTAGCGGGTATTGAGTCCAGCCTGCAGGAGGCTTAAACTTTGCCAAGTGGCCATCCGGAGGCCGGACTCAAACCTAATGAACGTCACACATCTCGAATGCGCCCTGTGCGGGACTCGTCACGAAGCGGGCACTCTTCAGAATCTGTGTACGGAATGCGGGAAGCCGCTCCTTGTGCGTTATGACCTCGATAGTGCAGCGGAAGAGCTAACCATCGATTCTCTCCGCTCTCGCGTGTCGTCACTCTGGAAGTATCGCGAAGTCCTGCCTGTAGAACACGTAGAGAACATTGTCAGTTTCGGGGAAGGCTGGACGCCCTTACTGCCGGCGAACAAACTCGCCGAGCGTCTTTCACTCAAACTATATCTCTACATAAAAGACGAAGGTCAGAACCCGACGCAATCTTTCAAGGCCCGTGGAATGACGGCGGCGATCTCCATGGCGAAGGAACTTGGCGTAAAGAAAGTCGCCGTGCCGTCCGCCGGAAACGCGGCGGGTGCAATGGCGGCCTACGCGGCGCGTGCCGGGATGGAAGCTTTCATCTTCATGCCCTCGGACACGCCCAGGGCAAATATCATCGAATGCGAGCAGACCGGTGCGAACGTGACTCTGGTCGACGGCCTTATCACCGACTGCGGGAAGATCGTCGCCGAACGAAAAGAAGCTGAAGGCTGGTTCGACGTCTCGACGCTGAAAGAGCCGTACCGGGTCGAAGGGAAGAAGACGATGGGATACGAGCTCTATGAACAGCTGCGTGCAATCCAAAACCCAAAACCCAAAATCCAAGATCTTCCCGACGTGATCATCTATCCGACCGGCGGCGGTACCGGTTTGATCGGCATGTGGAAGGCATTTGACGAAATGCAGCGGATGGGCTGGATAGATTCAAGGCGGCCGCGGATGGTCACCGTGCAATCCGAAACCTGCGCTCCGATCGTTCGTGCCTTTGAAAAAGGGGAGCGGTTTGCGGACGAATTCGAGAATGCGTCGACCGTCGCGTCCGGCCTGCGAGTTCCGAAGGCGATCGGTGATTTTCTCATCCTCGACGCGATCCGCGCCTCAGGCGGAACCGCGATCGCGGTAAGCGACGGAGAGCTGGTTAAAGCCGTCGGTGAGATCGGTTCGGCTGAAGGTGTGTTCTGCGCACCCGAAGGTGCGGCGTGCCTGCCCGCCTTGCGAAAGCTGATCGATCAGGACCTTGTTCGCGAAGGTGAGACCGTAGTCCTTTTCAATACAGGTTCGGGCGTCAAATATCTCGAAGCATTTTCCTGAGAGGCCTATCGTCGAGACACCCCTTTGAGTACCGGCGGCTTGTCGTTCGGAATCGGCGCGAACACCCCGAGCACGATCCACCATTTCTTGTCCCGGAGCTTCCAAATGTGAAGGCAGTTGCCGTTTTCAAAGCCTTCCTCGTTATTCGTGAAACGGCAAGGGTTCCATGTATAGGCGAGATCCGCCGACTGAAAAGCGGTAATTTTTGTCGGAAACTCGACGGCAAGATAGCGGTTCATTTCCCGGACGACTTTCTTCTTGCCGAGTATCGGCGCTTCCCGGGCGAGGAGCAGCCTTACATCCTTCGCGGCAAATTCTTCATACGCACCGCCGAGTCTCACGCTTCCCAGCATGCTCTTCCTCAGAAAATTCATCGACGCGTCCGCCGGCGACCACCCGCGTTTGTTCAGGTCCCGTTTCGCATCGACGCGGATAATGCGGTCAGTTTCGGTGAAAGGAAGTTTGTCGTGCTCGATCGAGATATCGAGTGTCGCTCGGTACCCGCCTTCCGGACTGCGTTCCCAAATCGTGGCATACTGTCCGTAGGTCGCGGACGACTCACTCTTGCCCTTATCGTAAAGTCGCCAGTTACCGGTCGTGTAGCCCAGCAGGCCATTCGCCGAAATGTCAGCATAGATCGCTTTTCTGACGAGGAGTTCGTTCGCTTTGTCGACGCGCCTGTTCCAATATTCGTGGCCGTTGACCGCCTGTGGCTGAAACAGCACGGCATCCGGAGCCAGGAACTTTAGAAAAGCCTTTTTCGGGCCAATATCACCAGCCACTTGAATGAATTCGGCTTCTGTCGCGATCAATCGGCTTAGGTCGTGATTACCCTGCGAGACGGAAACGGTCGAGAATAAAGCGGTAAGCAACAGTGCGATAACAATTTTCATCCGAGCCCCCTTGGAAAAGCGCATCTTGCCGAAAGGCGAATTTGATTACTGTCATATATCATACGTTATAGTACCGGCCGACTTTTGTTTTTAGTCTCATAGGTTCAAATTTGATATTATTTCGCGGGAGCGTCCTAGGCTCTCGAATCCAAAATGTTTAGTGATAATTTCAGACGTGGCGAAGGAAGCGGTAAGGGACGAAAAGGCTCGAAGGCCGTTTCGAAAATTGCCGATATCGGCTGGAAGGCCTTCCAGGCCGTAAACAAGGTCATCCCGGAAGGCGAGTCGATACAGCCCGCGTGGGCGGCAGAGCCCCTCCTCAAATCGTACGAGCGGACCGCGCCGCCGCTTGGTTTTCCTCGTGAGACCGATTCGCTTTGCCCGGCATGTGTAAAGCAGGTGCGAAATGGCGTGATCTCGGGGGATATCCCGCTGAACATCCTGATGGATGCTCATCCAGGTGAAATAAAGGCCCGGATCGTCGAGGAAAACGGACAGGTCTTGATGCGCAAGACGTGTCCGACGCACGGTGAGTTTGAAGACATTCTCGCGACCGACGCCAATTTTCTCCAGCGTATCGAATCCCTCTTCTTTGGCCGGGATTTCAAGTCCGCGGAAGATTCGCACGTACATCACCACGGTACATCGGATATTAAGTTCGGCCGAGGGGCAGTGCTGACGGTCGACCTCACGAATCGCTGCAACATGATGTGCAATCCGTGCTTCATGGACGCCAACCAGGTTGGCTACGTTCACGAGCCGACGTTCGAGGATACGAAGGCGATCCTGGATCGTGCTGTCTCCTTCAAGCCTCGGCGTCAGATCATAATCTTATTTTCAGGCGGTGAGCCCACGCTTTCACCTTACTTCCTCGACGCGGTCGCATACGCAAAGAAGATCGGATTCTACCGGATCCTGGCGGCGACAAACGGTATCCGTTACGCCGAGGACATCGAATTTTGCGAAGCCGCTAAGGAAGCCGGCCAACATGGCGTGTACCTGCAGTTCGACGGGACGAACGAAGACGACAACAAGCATCGGGGCGTTGGGAATCTATTCGACGTGAAGCTGAAGGCGATCGAGAATCTGGCCTCTGTAGGTATCAAAGTCACGCTTGTGACGACCATCGTGAATTCGTGGAACAACCAAGGCATCGGCAGCATCGTCAGGTTTGCAGCCGAGAATATCGATAAAGTTCAGACCATCGCATTTCAGCCGGTCAGCTTCACCGGCCGCGACGAAGATATTTCAGACGCCGACCGGAAGAAGCAGCGTTACACGCTCGCAGGAATGACCCACGACCTAAAGGAACAGCTCGACGGTGTTCTCGAGCCGATGCGTGATTGGTTTCCGCTATCGAGCTATTCGGCGTTTACATCCGTTATGGACATGCTTCAGGGCGCCGACGCACCGTGGGGCTGGTCTTCGTGCAACTGCCATCCGAACTGCGGGATCTTTACACTGATGGTGGTCAACAAAAAGACCGGCTTGACGAAATCGCTCTTTGAGTTTTTCAACTACGAGCGGTTCATGAAGGACGTCGCGATGATCACCGATACAGCCCGCGGTAAAAAGCTGACGATGGCGCAGCTGGGAATGGCGATCATGCGCAACTACGACGCGGCAAAAGCGCCGGAAGGATTTCCCATCTCGCAGATAGTTAATCTTTTCAAGCCGAGTTCGACAACCTCGAACTCCGATCGCAATGACCGAATGAAGGCCGACAAGACCGACGACGATGTTTGGCGTGTTCTCTGTGTCGAGGGAATGTGGTTCCAGGATCTTTTCACCTACGATTTCCGCCGGACTGAAATGTGCGTGATCCCCTACGGAACGCAGGAAGGCGAGATTTCGTTCTGTGCTTACAACACCGGCGTCGGCTGGCGGCAGATCATCGAGGAGATGCACAAGACAGCGTCACTTTCGGAGTGGTACCAGGAACACGGCCGCCATGCGGTCTACGCAAAGGGTAAAGAGGTTCCGGGCATCAAGAAAGTGCGTTCGTTATCGCTTCCGGTGATCGCGAAGGTACTCGAAGAGGACATCGATCGCCCGACCAACACGCCCTACCTTGTCGAAGACAACGAGACGGTTGGGGTCTGAAGCATTTATCTGAGTTTTTTAGCCGCGGATTCCGCGGATGACGCTGATTAGATCTTTTAGTTTGATCCGCGTCATCCCCGTGAATCTGCGGCTAAAAGTTTAAACACGCCGCTCACTATTTCTAATCATCTTCAACCAATTGCTGCGCACTGCTTTTCGCCCCACGCCACAACAAGATGATTCCCCCGACAAAGGTCCAGAAGAGGATTGCCCCGCGTCTCACTAGTGCGAGTGCCACGCCCGCACCGGCCGTGTAGCCGAGCGCGGTAAGGATCAGTCCGCTGCCGCCCTCATACGCTCCGATCGTCCCCGGTATCAGAAAGAACAGAAAGTTGACCGCCTTTGTCAGCGCTTCGATTATGAAGGCGCTGGCTGCGGTCAGTTCGAGTCCCAGCATACGCATAGCCCAGTAGGCCTCGACCACACTTAGAAAGTGCGACAACAGGATTATCCCGACGAGGATGAAGAAGGCCCGCGGCCGTTGATCATGAAACTGAACGACGTTATTTTCGACTTCCTCGATGCCGTCCTGCTTTCGTCTGAGCGACCTCGGGACATACCAGCGCTCACCGAGTTTCTTAAGAAGCCACGACACGGGCGTAACATTCTTTTTCACAGCCAGCCAGATGCCCGACAATACGACGATCGAAAAAACAACCAGTCCGACCAGGATCAAGTTGAGAGCCAGTCCCGTGCCGTATGCAGACAGTACCACGATGGCCCCGGCGAGGATCAGCACCAGCGATGTGACGTAATAAATGATCCCGTCGATGATCACGGCCGTTGCCGAGTGTTCAAGCGGGATCTTTCGTTTCAACATCGCGGCCTTCGCCGCATCGCCGAGAACGGGGCCAGTGAATGCGATCGTGGTGATCGTTTCCCCGGCGAGTCGTGCAGACAAAGCATGTCGGACATTAAAGGATCGTTCCGCCCGCGGAACCGCGATGTAGAGATTTACCGCCCGAAGGTAATGGCGGATACCGTTGAGAGCGACGATCCAAAAAAATCCCCAGCCGATCTTACCCAGCGGGTCCAGGATCGTCTCGAGACCGACGAAATAAACAATGAAAACGAGTGCCGCGATGCCGAACGCCAGCCCGGCGACGGGCAACCATCCGTTTCCGCCGTTTTTCTCCGAGTCCGCCGTTGCCTGAGCTTTTCGTCTTTGCGGTGATGTTTCGCGGTCCAAGCTGTTATTGGTGTGTCCCCTGGTTCGTAATAAGCGCCGCAAGAATTCTTTCGAGGCCTTCGCGCGTGCTGCCTTTGAGATGTACCCGGACGGCACGCCGCTCACGATCCAGGAGGACCTGAAAATCGCCGCGTGCCTGGGCTGCCTTTACGACGCCGAAAGTGTACTTCTGACCGGGCACCGGCAGATCCGCTTCATCGTCCGATGTGATCTGCAAAAACACGCCGGTGTTTGGGCCGCCCTTATAAGCTTGGCCAGTGGAGTGGAGAAATCTCGGTCCAAATCCCAGACACGTTGCCACGCCGGTGCGTCGAAGCACTTGCTTCCGGATCGATTGTAAAAGCTTCTCGTTCTCCGAATTCATTTCAAGGTAGGCAAGCAGCGCGAAATAATCGTTCTCGTTTATACGAGAGACGTGTGCATCCAGGTAATTTGACAGAGATGGGCGGCCGCCCACGACCTCGTTCAGGGAGGCGATGTTCGAATCATTGCTGTAGAGACTGGTACTTCCGTCTTCGAAGAATGGTGCCTCGTCGGGAAGCGAACCTGACCGTTCGTACTCGTCAGTGATCTTCCGTGCTTCGACCTTCGCGGATTCGACGTCGGGTTGATCGAATGGATTGATCTTCATCACGGACCCGGCTACCGCGGTTGCAAATTCCCAGCGGAAGAATTCCTGCGAGATGTGATAGAGACTTTCAAGCTCGATGCGGATGACCGGATGACCTTCCCTTTCCAAATCTTCCATAAGTCGGTACTGATCATCGACCGTCACTGTGCTCTTAACTCCGATGTGTACAAAGACGCGATCGGAAGAATACCGCTCCGGAGTACCGCCTTCAGTCGGCACCGGCCGGCCCGAAGCGGGACGCTGAACACGACTCAAAACTGGCTCACGATCGACCGGAATTATCGCCACCCCTTCCTTGCCCGTAGACTCGGCTATCAGTTGCTCCAGCCATGCACCGAGATCGTAAACTTCGGGCGAGGTGAAGATCGTCAGCTTGTCGCGGCCAAAGCGGTGGCTCACACCGAGGATTATTCCCAGGAGAGCGCCGGGATTCGCCCGCGCGTCCGATGATCTGCATGCCTCTACCATCTCTTCGGCCCGCTTAAGAAGGATCTCAACATCTAAGCCGATCGCGGATGCGGCAGCAAGTCCGAAAGCCGAAAGCGCCGAAAACCGTCCTCCGATCTCCGGCTTCCCGTAAAAGATGTGTCGAAACCCGTCGTCTTTGGCGATCTGCTCCAGCTTCGAGCCGGGATCGGTTATAGCGACGAACTGTTTTCCGGGCGAATCGGAGATCTTCGTTACACGATCGAAGAAATATTGCTTGAAGCAATTTGGTTCCAGGGTCGAACCTGACTTGCTCGCGACAATAAAAAGCGTATTCGGCAGATCCAGTTTTTCCTCGATCGCTTTTACCTGCGAGGGAACGGTGGAGTCCAGGATATGAAAAGTCTTTTTGCCGAACGTGGTGGCGAGCACCTCCGGGCAAAGGCTCGAACCGCCCATTCCCATCAGTAACACGTGCGTGAAGCCACCCCCTTCAATATCCGCGGACAGCCGTCTATATTTCACTGTGTGTTCGGATTCTTCGGCCACGATGTCCAACCAGCCGAGCCATTTCGATTCGTCGCCGCCGGTCCACACGCTAGCGTCCTTCTGCCAGACGCGGTTGGTCATGTCATCGCCGGTCCATGCTTCGATCGCCTCGGAAACATGGTCCTGCAGTTCGGAAGGGAGAGTATAGGAAATCTGGTTAAGGCTCATGCGGTTTTTATTCTGATAAATCAATAGGCCCGCGGCAAGCTGGCCATTTGAACATTCAAGTATGAAGACCGGGGGCGGCTCGCTCTCGCTCTTTCATGGCCGCGGTTTTCCTTTGTGCCACTTGCGACGCGATTCTGTTACCATCTTCGCCAATGAGACTTGCACCCGTCATCTTGATCATTTTGCTTTTTTCGGCCGATGTTTTCGCCCAGCCTTGCTTGATCGCCGCTCGCGAAGTCCCGCCTATCCTCTCCGCCGAGACAAAAGCGCTTTATGAAAAGAATCTCGGGGAGGCCGAGGCCGTTCATCTGGAGAAGCCGAATGACGCCGATTCCATAATCTGGCTCGGGCGGCGAGTCGCGTATCTCGGTCGGTACAAGGACGCGGTCCGGATCTTTTCGAGCGGCAGCGTGCTGTTTAAGAACGATGCGCGATTTTACCGTCATCGCGGTCATCGATATCTCACACTCCGCTGTTTTGACGACGCGATACGTGATCTGGAACGGGCCGCCGAACTTATCAAAGGCAAGCCCGACGAAATAGAGCCCGACGGACTGCCGAACGCGAGGAACATCCCGACAAGTACGCTGCAGTCGAACATCTGGTATCACCTTGGGCTCGCATACTATCTCAACGGCGATTTCGCAAGAGCGTTGCGGGCGTACGAAGAGGCGCAGAAAGTTTCGACAAACAACGACATGCGGGTCGCGACGAGCTACTGGCACTACATGACCCTGCGGCGTATGGGAAAGAAAAAGGAAGCGAAGAAGGTTATTGCGCCGTTTTCCGGGCAGATCGAGTTGATCGAGAACGATGAATATCTCAAGCTCCTCAGACTCAATCGGAATGAGGTGAAATCCGGAACTCTTCTTTCTGAAATCCAGGGCGATGCGAACACGCTCAAAAGTGCCTCGCTTGGTTACGGCATTGGAAATTATTTTCTTTACAACGGGGATCGCGACAAGGCGATGATGATTTTCAGGAAGATCGTGGCGGGGAATCAATGGGCGAGCTTCGGTTACATCGCCGCTGAGGCCGAGTTGACGAGGACACACCCGGCTAAAAACTAGTTCAGAGCTTGAAGATTCACGCTCCGATATCAGACTAATTCACACCAACTCTGAAATCAGAACGCTCGCCCCGCGTCGTGCGGTCGTGAGCGACTCGCCCACGACCGAATTGTTTGAGTGAAAATCTAACGTTCAAGGCAGTGCTGTCCGTCGCAGTGGAAACGCTCGAACAGCAATGCCAATGAGCAGTCTAGCGTTGGAAGATCGCGGCTTGGATGTTTGCGCAGGGATTAGATACCGTGCATCCGCCTGGAAAGCTAGTTAACTGCTGCTGCAATATGGCTGGGTCTGAGCTTGCCGGCCCATGATCGCGGATGACCAAATGGATCTCGGCTCCTTTCGTATCCACGATGCCAGGAGCGGGATCCGGCATATTCGGGAACATCGGAAGGCGATAAAAACCGGTGTTATCACCAACTCCGAGATATCCGCTGAAATTAGCCCTACCGCTTAAACCAACGATCTCGCCACCGCCAAGCTGTAGTGAGCCATTCACGCGCGGGTTGTTAAGGTCAGGGGGAGCACAGACGGCACCCGCACACGCCCGCGGCTCGTTGAATATCGCCCACCAAAGCGTCACTACATGGCCCGCCGCCAGTCCCGATGTCGATATCGTCCCGAATACGCCGTCGTTGTTCCTCAGGAGCGACGCTCCAGCATAGGGGATCGTTACGGACTGATCGCTGAATTGAACCACTTTTGTAATGCTGGTCCTCACATTTGTGCTTTCGGTATCTTGAGCTGCTCCCTGAGCGCCTACCATCAGCAATACGAGAAAGGCGTAACCGGACATGCGACTGAATATCAAGCGTTTCATAGTTTCCTCCTAATTTTTGGGGACTTGGTCCTATGCTTGCCGATTCCGGAATGAGGAAAAGGCAGTCAGACGGTTGAAAAAAATATCCCTCTAATAACAAACGCGACGGCTAGAGAAAACAGAGGTCAAACTTCCGGGGAAATTCGAACTTTGTCGAAATTACGACTATTTTGCGTGTAAAATACCAGTGCTCGTGGCAATGAGCTGGTAGACGATGATGGAAGGTCCTCACGCCGGTGACCTCACCGAACAACTACGACGCTGGAGCGAGCGGCCGGATCTGGAGCCGGACGGTTCTCTATTCTCTCTGGTCTATAAGGAGCTTCACGAACAAGCCCACCGACTCCTGCAAGGAGAACGCCGAGAACATACACTCCAGACGACGGCATTGGTAAACGAAGCATATATAAAACTTGCCGACCAGAATGTTGCGTGGAAAAGCCGTACACAGTTTTTTGCCGTCGCGGCCACACTCATGCGGCGCATTCTGGTCGATTACGCGAAGCAGCGTCAGCGGTTAAAGCGAGGTGGCAAGGCTGACAGTCTGCCGCTGGACGACGCTTTGGAGGTTGCGGTCAGCAACACCACTTTCGACCTTCTAGCTCTCGACGAGGCCTTGGACCGACTTGCTGAAAAAGAAGAACATCTTGCCCACGTGGTTGAGCTGCGGTTTTTTAGCGGCCTTGATGTGCCGGAAACTGCGCGGGTTCTCGGCGTCTCCGAATCCACTGTCAAACGAGATTGGGCGATGGCGCGGGCTTGGCTCCATCGGGAGTTAACATCTTGATCGCGCGCAAGCCCTGATCTTAAGAATGAAGCACTAGCGAATCACGGGAATGGACAAGAAATGGCAGCAGGTCAGGGAGATCTTCGATTCGGCGCTTCGCCGAAAACCGGAAGAACGTCCCGCATTTGTTGTCGACGCGTGCGGTAACGATAAAACTCTGCTGAAAGAAGTTGAATCACTCCTGTCGTCCCTAGACAGCGCCCAGAGCTTTTTGGAGACGGCGGCCGTCACCGACATAGCAGGAGCTCTCGCCCCAACTCTCGAACTCAAAAACGGCAGAAGTTTCGCACATTACGAAATAATACGGCAGATCGGAGAAGGCGGGATGGGCGTCGTCTATCTGGGCCGCGACACGAGGCTCGACCGGTTTGTAGCCATTAAGCTGCTGAACAACCGATACGAGCGGCATGAGGACAATATCCGCCGGTTCGTTCGCGAAGCCAAAGCTGCGTCTGCACTCAATCATCCAAACATATTGACGATCTTTGAGATCGGCGAATACGAAGACTCGCATTACATCGTCAGCGAGTACATCGAGGGCAGGACGCTTCGCGAGATCTTGAAGGGCGAGACGATGGAACTGAAAACTATCGTCGATATGACCGCTCAGATAGCGAACGCCCTTGCCGCGGCACACAAGACGAGGATCGTGCATCGAGACATTAAGCCCGAGAACATAATTGTTCGCGATGACGGCTACGTGAAGGTCCTCGACTTCGGCCTCGCGAAACTGCTTCCAGAGAATGCATCGGGCGTGTTCGATAAGGGCATGGTCCAAACGCAAAACTCTACTGCCTCCGGCATGATTCTCGGCACCGTGAACTACATGTCGCCCGAGCAGGCGCGGGCCCTTTCAATCGATCAACGCACGGACATCTTTAGTCTCGGCGTTGTCCTTTACGAGATGATAACCGGCATCGCGCCGTTCAAGGCAGACACCTCGGCCGATACTATAGCGGCGATCATTCAGTGTAAGCCGCTGCCACCTGGCCGAACGCGCAACGACGTACCGGAAGAACTCGACAATATCGTCGCAAAGATGATCGAGAAAGACCGGGATGCTCGTTACCAGAGTGCAGAAGTACTTTCGACAGACCTTAAGCAGTTGCAAAGGCGCCTCGAATTCGAAGCGGAGTTGGAAGGAACCTCGCAGCCAGACCGGCAGATGGAAGCTGCGACGGAGCTCTTCAATCGAACAAGAGCTAAGAGAAAATCAAGAAGTGAACCCTCGAACTCCATCGCCGTATTGCCGTTTGTGAACATGAGTGGTGACCCAGAGAACGAATATTTCTGCGATGGGCTGGCGGAGGAACTCCTAAACGCGCTCGCAAAAATTGAGGATCTCAAGGTAGCAGCCCGGACGTCGACATTTACTTTTAAGAATAGAAATATTGAGATCAGCGAGATCGGACGGGCCTTGAACGTCAGGACGGTCCTGGAAGGCAGCGTAAGAAAGTCGGGAAATAAACTGAGAGTCACCGTGCAGCTCGTCAGCGCGAGAGATGGCTTTCATCTTTGGTCGGAGAAATATGACCGCGACATGAAGGACATTTTCGATATTCAGGATGAGATCACGCTGGCCGTCGTCGATGCGTTGAAAGTGAAGTTGCTTGGCAAAGAAAAAGTGGCGATCCTCAAGAGATATAGTGACGACGCCGAGGCCTACGAGCTTTACCTGAAGGGGCTGTATCACAGTTATAAATGGACAGACGCGAGCTTCCTTACGAGCCTAGAGTATTTCAAGAAGTGTCTGGAAAAAGATCCGGGGTTCGCCCCTGCCTACGCCAAAATCGCGGATTATTACCACTTTCATTCTTTTGTTGGAGGCATCTCTCCGAACGAGGTCATCGGAAAGCGGAGGGAGGCAGCCCAGCGCGCATTGGAGCTTGACGAGAGTTTGCCGGAAGCACACCTCGCGATGGCCAACATTCATTTTTACCACGACAGGAACTGGGCGAAAGCCGAGCACGAATTTCAGCGGGCAATCAGGTTTAACCCGAACGACCCAAAGTCGCACATGCTCTACGGTTTGTTTCTGGTTTCCAGGGAACGATTCGACGAGGCCGTGGCAGAAGGTAAGAAGGCACTCACTCTCGACCCCCTCTCCGTTGCCGTCAACTTCGTCGCCGCCCAGACGAATTTTTATGCCGACCGCTTCGAAGACGCGCTTGCGCTGGTCTGGATGATAAGAGAGTTGGATGCCAACGCTCCCCAATCCTTCTGGCAGGAGGGCAAACTGCTGCTCGCAAATGGTAGGTATGAAGAGGCCGTGGATGTGCTTCAGCATGCTTCGGCTTTAGGTGACAATCAGATGGCCCTCTCGATGCGGGGATGCGCCTACGGTCTAGCCGGACGTCGTGACGAAGCTCGATCGATTCTTGACCAACTCTTTGAGCTCAGAGAGCGGAGTTACGCCGCCGCCTTCAACATCGCTCGTGTTTATGCCGGACTTGGAGATCGCGACAAAGCATTTGAATGGCTGGAAAAAGCCATCGACGAACGCAATGCCGAGTTGGTCCATCTCAAGCGAAAAGTCGAGGCGGGGAAAAAACTTTATTTTGGCGACGGTTTTTCCTCGGATCCCCGTTATCTTGAAATTCTTCGCCGCGCGGGTTTGCCACACGAGTCGGGTTCGTTAACGAAATCTCACGGACGCCAAATATCCCGAATTTCCTCAAGCCGCGACGGACAAGAGACCGTGCAAACCGCCCTTCAGACGAATGAGCAACTAAACAATACAAGTTTCGAAAGGCCAAACTTGAAATGGTGGCCATTCGGATTACTAGCCGTAATTGTGCTCGCCGGCCTCTATTTCGGGTACCACTACGTCGCACCGGCCGGCAAACAGATCGAATCAATCGCTGTAATGCCGTTTGTTAATGAAACCGGCGATCCGCAGGTCGAGTATCTGTCGGACGGAATGACGGAGACGCTGATCAGTAGTTTGTCCGAACTTCCGAACATCAAGGTAAAGGCCCGGACATCGGTTTTTCGGTATAAGGGCAAAGAGATCGATCCTAAAGCGATCGGTCGAGAGCTTGGCGTACAGGCAATAGTCAATGGACGTGTGACTCAGCGTGACGGACGAACAAATGTCTTGCTAGAGATGGTGGATACCGAGACCGAGGATGTGATCTTCAGCACGAAATATGACAAACCGCAGTCTGCGCTGGTCACGCTGCAGAGCGACATCGCCCGCGATGTTTCGGGCAAACTAAAAAGCAAGCTTTCGGGAGCAGATGAGGCAAAAGTCACGAAAACCCATACGGCCGATCCCGAGGCCCTTCAGCTATATCTCCAAGGCCAGTTTTATCGGCACAAAGGCGGCCGCAACAACGTGCTGCGTGCCACCGACTATTTCAATAAAGCTATTGAAAAGGACCCTAACTACGCTCTCGCCTATGCCGGTCTGGCTTTGAATTATTATTCGTATGATCTTTACAACCTTGTACCTGACTGGCAAAAAGCGAATGCCGCGGCCAAACGCGCACTCGAACTTGATGATTCGCTTGCCGAGGCAAACCTTGCCGCGGGGCATTTTCGTCGCGCGATTGAATTGAATCCCGATTACGCTGATGCACATGTCGGTCTCTGTATTAATCTCACGATGACAAAACGTTTCGATGAGGGAATAACCGAATGCAGTAAAGCTCATGAATTGGACCCCTCATCCGCCGTTGTAACTACCCATCTGGGGGCAGCGTATTTCTTCGCCCGCCGCCCCGATGAATCCATCGAGATGTTGACGCTCGCGCACAAAATGGATCCAACCCTCTGGGTACCGTTAGGGTATCTCGGTGGCGCTCAAACGCTAAAAGGCCAATACACTGAGGCCGCTGCTACGTTTCGGAAAGCCATCGAGATCAGTGATGGCAGTCCTAATGCCAAGTCCCATTTAGCGTATGCCCTGGCCAAGGCGGGACAGCGCGATGAGGCTATGGCAATGATCAACGAGCTAAAGCGTCTGGCAGAGCGGGAACATATTAATACTTTCCACTTTGCGGTACCTTACATAGGCCTCGGCGATAAAGATGAGGCCTTCTTCTGGTTGGGAAAGGGGATCGATGAAGGCAGCATAGGATTTAAGCAACTTGATGTACACCCTTGGTTTGACGATTTGCGCTCCGATCCGCGATTCACAGCGTTGCTACAGCGAGCCAGGTCGCGGAAGTCATAAATCAGGCATCGGCGCCGGGAAGGCTTATTGTGTCGAATGAATCGTGACAGAACGGACGTAGGATGGCCGATAGCTGGAAACAGATAAGGGAGATATTTGACGCGGCCAGCCGGGTGAGGCCGGAGGATCGTGCCGAGTTCCTCGACCGCGCCTGCAACGGCAGCGAGGACATACGCCGTGAGGTCGAGTCGCTCTTGTCGTCGCTCGACAGTGCGGAGAGCTTTTTGGAAACCCCGGCGGTTGCCGACATGGCGGACGCGCTCGACCCGCCAGCCCTGGAACTCGAAAACGGCAGAAGCTTCGCACATTACGAAATAATACGGCGGATCGGAGAAGGCGGCATGGGCGTGGTCTATCTAGGCCGTGACACAAGACTCGACCGCCGGGTCGCCATCAAGCTGCTTAATACGAGATTCGAGCGGAACGCGGACAACATTAGGCGGTTCATTCAGGAAGCGAAGGCGGCGTCCGCGCTCAATCATCCAAATATATTGACCATCTTCGAGATCGGGGAGATCGAAGGGTCGCATTACATCGTGAGCGAATATATAGAGGGCAGGACGCTTCGCGATCTCATGAAGAGCGAGAAGATCGAACTGCGCCGGATCGTCGATATCGTGGGGCAGATCGCGGATGCGCTCGCGGCGGCCCACAAGGCGCGGATCGTGCACCGCGACATCAAGCCCGAGAACATTATTGTCCGGGACGACGGCTACGTGAAGGTCGTGGACTTCGGGCTTGCCAAGCTGATACCGGAAAACGTTTCAGGCGTGTGGGCACAGGGCCTACAGCACCAGAACTCTACCGCATCGGGGATGATCCTCGGCACGGTAAACTACATGTCGCCCGAACAGGCCAAGGGCCAAAGAGTCGATCAGCGGACGGACATTTTCAGCCTGGGCGTCGTGCTCTATGAAATGATCGCCCGCAAGCGTCCGTTCGAGGGGGACTCGGCCGCCGAGTCGTTTGCAAATCTTATCAACAAGCAGCCTGAATCTGTTGAAGCCGACGGGTCGCCCGCCCTCGCTGAATTGCAGCGGATCCTCACGAAGATGTTGCGGAAGGATCGCGAGGCCCGTCACCAGACGATGCAGGAGGTGGCTGCCGACCTCAGAGAAACAAGGGGCGGTGATTTCTCCAACCCTGTTTTCGAACAACAAACAAAGGCCGCGTTGTATACGCAGAGTCCCACCGTCTTAATGCCTCAGACAACAGCCGGCGGCGCAAATACAACGGAAGAGACGTCTGCGATTTACGCTGCCTGGCATCAGCGCTGGCGTGTCGAGGGGGCGATCGTGCTGTTGCTGGCGATCGCGGCGGGCGGATATTTGATGTGGCATCGCTCGAATCTGAACTGGGCGAAGTCGCAGGTCGCGCGCGTCCAGGAATTCGCCAGGGCCGATAAATATTTCGAAGCGTTCGACCTTGCGTCACAGGTGCAGGATTATCTGCCCGGTGATCCGACATTGATGGCCGTGATGCCGAGCATCTCTGACACATTGACTGTCAACAGCGAGCCCGCCGGCGCGCAAGTTTATCTGAAGCGATATCAGGCGGACGAAAACGGTCTGTTCCCGGAACGTCGAGCGATCGGGATCACGCCGATTACCAGCCTCCGAATTCCTAAAGGACCTCAAATCGTATATCTCGAAAAAGAGGGTTATGCGCCGGTACAGACTGTCATCAGTAACCGTCTCATAAGGTTTGGTAACAATCTCGTTTGGAACCCGACGTCGTCGGTCGAGATATCTCGAAAGCTAATTGAGGCCGGGGCGTTGCCGGACAAGATGATTTTTGTGCCGGGCGGCGAATATCGGCTAGCTTCGTCCATGCGGCCGACCGATGACAAAATAAAGCTTGACGATTACTTTATCGATAAATACGAAGTAAGCAATAAGGATTATAAGGAATTCGTTAGTTTCGGCGGCTATGCGCGGCAGGAGTATTGGAAAGTTCCAATCGTCAAAGACGGCCGAACTCTTTCCTGGAATGAAGCGATGTCGCTCTTCCACGACCGCACGAGTCTGCCCGGCCCACGCGAATGGTCAAATCAGGAGTTTCCCGCGGGAAAGGCAGATCATCCGGTGACCGGCATTACCTGGTACGAGGCGGCAGCTTATGCTGAATTCAAACAGAAAAAGCTCCCGACAGTATTTCAATGGGAAAAAGCGGCGCGCAACGGAACGCACTTGGACGCGAGCTATAAAATGCCGTGGGGCGATTTGTTCCCAGGCGATTCGATCAAGTACCGGGCCAACTTCGACAACAACGGTACTGTCCCCGTCGACAGTGAAGAGTTTGGTATCAGCGAGTTCGGCGCTTTCAACATGGCCGGGAACGTCTCCGAGTGGGTTCTGAATCAGGGACCCGATGGGCATTTCGCGACCGGCGGCGCATGGGGAGAGCCTATTTATACTTTTTCATATTTTGGGAATTATCCGGACTTATTTGCATCACCCAAACGCGGTTTTCGATGCGTTCGCTTGGTCGCTTCCGACCAGGCCTCAAGCGATCAGGGCGGTGCGAAGCTCCAAAAAGACCTGCCCGTCCCGAACTATCCGCGGACTACCGAGGCGCAATTTCGTGAACTTGCAGGATTCTACGATTACGCGAAAACACCGCTCGACGGGGAGGTCATCGAGTCCACCGAAACCGCCGATTGGCGTCGCGAGAAGATCACTTTTAACGGAGCCGTCGGCGAGCGGGCCATCGCTTATCTTTACCTTCCGCACAACGCAGCACCGCCGCTGCAGGTGATCCAAATGCTGGCTGGCTCCGATGTGGACAATGGTGTCACGCCTGTCCCGCTTTTAGCCGAAGAATGGATGGGATCGGTGATGAAGTCCGGCCGCGCGCTCCTGGCAGTAGTCGTCAAAGGCAATTCGGAGCGGCCGTGGCCGCCTAATTATCAAAGGCCCCGCTATGAATCTGCCGAATGGCACGACTTGCTGGTGAATCGATTCACGGACCACCGGCGAGGCCTTGATTACCTCGAAACCCGCGATGATATCGATATGAGCCGCGTAGGTTTTGTAGGCATCAGCTCCGGAGCGAGTACGGGATTGATTCTGGCAGCAGTGGAGTCCCGATATCGCAGCATATTCCTGACGGCTGGCGGATTACCGGCTTACTTTATGACGAACCAGCCGGCCGCGAACCCCATCAATTTTGCGCCGCACGTAAAGCCGCCCAAGCATATTCTTAACGGACGCTTTGATGAAAATTATCCTGGTAAGACGGCATTGGAACCTATGTTGAAACTATTTTCTGAACCGAAAGAGGTTGAGATATACGAAGGGCCCCACGCACCGCCTATTGAAGTGCTGGTGCCGGCGATGAATAAATTCTTCGACAAGACACTCGGGCCGGTTAGACGGCAATGAGGGGTGGGATGAATCGTCGATGATTCTCCTGCGCCAGCGGTGACGTACAAGCACCCGCGTGTCTCGGTGCAAATTGGGCTATGGCTTCAGCCAGTTCGCTAAAAGTTCCTGCTGTTCGTGAAAAGCCTGGACGGGCCGCTTGCTCTTGCTCATCGGAAGTTTGAAAAAAACCGAAAGCTGCGCCTGAATTCCTGATTCACCCCGTTTCTTCGCCAAATCCAAACACCTCGCAATCTCGATCGCAAGAGGCGCCGCGAGAATCGAATCTTTGCACAAAAAATTCACCTTGATCTGCATCGACTGCCCGAGGAATCCGGAGATGTCTATGTTGTCCCATGCTTCCTTGTTATCGCCGCGCGGGCGATAGTAGCGGATGTCGACGATGTGATCTTCGACGTCGTACCCGAGAATGTCCTCGAGTACGGAGCTCTTTGTTTTCACCTTCGACGCGAGCGAGTCTTCGTTCGAAAGCGCAAGACCGTCGCGGTTGCCGAGAATGTTTGTCGAATACCAGCCCTCGACTTTCAACGCGCGACTGCGAAGGGCAGGCGCCAGTACTGTCTTGATGAAAGTCTGACCCGTTTTGCCGTCCTTGCCGGCGATGGGAACTTTTCGTATTTCGGCCAGCTCGATCAACGCCGGGATATCCGCGGCGACCGACGGTGTGAAATTTCCATACGGGATTCCTTTCGTCATCGCAGCGTATGCGTAGAGCATCGCCGGCGAAATGTACGGTGAGTCATCGTCAAGTGCCTTCTCAAACCCTGCCAGTGAGTTGAAGATCTCGTTCCCTTCTACGGCGAGCTTTTCGGTGGAGGCGAGGTTAATGACGATCACGGAGTCGCAGTAGGATATGAGCTCGCGTAAATTCGCCCGCAGTTTCTCGATGGTTTCGCGGTGCGAGACCTTTGCAAGCTTGTTCTCGCCATCGATATTTGAAAGAAAGACCGGATTCTCGACCGCGGGCCAGGGCTTTATTTTCCTTAGAGCTTCTTCGACCGCAACGAACTGTTTGTGCGTTAACACGTCGTGCTGTTCCGCCGCTTTCGCAAGATGCTCGCCGAAAAGGTCCCACCCGGCAAAGACTATATCGGTGTAGTCGACGAGACCCACGACGTCGAGATTTGCAAGCGGCAGACCATCGGTACCGACCGCCCCTTGTCTAAGCAGTTCAATGCCGGCCGCCATCGTCGTTCCGACCGCACCGCCAATGCCAACGACCGCAATTCCTAATTTGCGCTTATCCATAAAAATTGAAAGTGTACATTTCCGGCAAAGGTCTCACAATCGAGTAGAGCGACATCGCCGCCGCGAGTTGGCTGTTTAAATTGCCTCCACCTTCAGGTGGAGGTAGAGGATTCGAAGAGCGCGGCTTTAGCCAAATTGGGCTAAAGCCATAAGGATTGTTTTTCTTAATTCGGGCTAAAGCCTCCTCCCGTGTTACCGGCGCCTCCACCTGAAGGTGGAGGCAATTTAAACAGCAGACGGCGGTGTCAATTCACGTACCCGTGAGATGTATAAGTTACTCCGGGACTAACTTCGCCAGCTCCCGTTTCAACAACTTACCCGTCGGCCCTTTGGGAATATCGTCGACGAAGTGCACCGTCTTCGGGCATTTGAAATCGGCGAGATGCTCTCGACAAAACGCCATCAGATCCTCACCGGAAACCGACTCACCGTCTTTCAGCACGACGAACGCTGCTACTTCCTCGCCATACACTTCATCCGGCACCCCGATCACCGCAGCATGGGCGACGGCCGGGTGCGTGTACAAAAGATCGTCGATCTCACGCGGGTAGATATTCTCGCCGCCGCGGATGATCATGTCGGACTTGCGGTCGGCGATGTAGAAGAAACCGTCCGGGTCCTTGTATCCGATATCGCCCGTGTGGAACCAGCCGCTCGCGAACGCCTTGGCGGTCGCTTCGGGATTCTTGAAATAACCTTTGAAGATGTTAGGACCACGAAGCACGATCTCGCCTAGTTCTCCGTCGGGGACTTCCTCATCGTTCTCATTAAACACCTTGATCTCGTTGCCGATCGGTTTGCCGCACGATCCGGGCCGTCGACTTTCATTCGGTGGATTGAAGGTTGAACGACAAGTGGATTCACTCAGTCCGTAGCCCTCGATCACAAGCACGCCGAAGGTTTCTTCGAATTTCTTCAGCACCTCAACAGGAACGGGCGCCGAGCCGCACATGGCGAATCGAAGCGATTCGCATTTTCGATCCTGGTTTTTGGATCCTGGATTTTCGGGCTGATCGCTGATAGCTGATCGCTGATTGCTCAAAAGCATCGACAGCATTGTTGCGACGGACCCGAACGAGGTGATGCGGTATTTCTCGATGATGTCCCAGAATCGGGATGCTGAGAACTTAGGGCTGACTACGGTCGAGCCGCCGGCGTAGAGCGCCGTCATCGTTGTGACTGAGACCGCGTTCATGTGAAACAGCGGCATCACGGTCAGTAGCCGGTCGTCCGGGCCAAAGTTCATCCACTCGGCGATCTGCCGCGCATTCGCTATTAGGTTACCGTGCGTAAGCAAGCAGCCTTTCGGTTTTCCGGTCGTGCCGGATGTGTAGATGATGATCGCGTCGTCGTCAGAGCTGAGCTCGACGGAGTCTAATTCGTCAGGCAAGTCGTCGACGATAGCAACGTCGTCGAAGACTAGCCGGCTGCAGCAGTAGCTGCGAGCAGGCTGCGACCCGAGGACCTCGAGAAACTCCGGCGCGACCAGCATCAGCTTTGCCTCCGAGTTCTCGACAACCCAGTCGATCTCTTCGTTTTTCAGCAGCGAATTGACGGGGCCGGCCAGAGCGCCGATCTTCCAACAAGCGAAATACGCAACGATGTATTCAGGTGAATTCGGAAGAAGCAGGCTTACGACATCGCCTTTCGAGATGCCGTGCGCACGAAGCATATTTGCTGTCCGGTTGACTGCCCGGTCGAATTCCGCATAGGTCCATTCACGGCCGTCGACCTCAGAGAAAAGAAAAGTTTTATCCGGTGTCATGCGAGCCCGTTTTTGGAGCAGTTCGCGGACATTTTCTTTGCTTTTGAGCGGCATGTCGTCTAAGATTACCACGTTAAATATTACCTTTCTAACAGTTACAGCTCTATGACGACTTACCGTAGCTTTATCAACGGGAGGTGGATCGACTCGACCTCGGGACGCACCGCTCCGAACCTCAATCCTGCAGATACGGACGATCTTATCGGCACCATCGAGCTCGCATCGCGCGACGAAGCCCGTCTTGCCGTCGAGGCTGCCTACAACGCGTTCCGCGAATGGAAACGGACACCGGCCCCGGCGCGCGGACGCATCATTTCGCGTGCGGCGCGATTGATGGAGGACCGGAAAGAAGAGCTGGCGTCAGCGATCACCCGCGAGGAAGGCAAGACGATATCGGAGGCCCGCGGCGAGGTGCAGCGGGCGATCAACGTAGTCGAGTTTTGCGCCGGCGAGTCGCGCCGTTTGACCGGCGAGACGATCCCGTCCGAGCTTCCGGCGAACTTCGCTTACACGATAAAAGAGCCGCACGGCGTCGTCGCGTGCATCACGCCGTGGAATTTTCCCGTTGCCATACCTGCGTGGAAAGTCGCCCCGGCGCTCGTCGCCGGGAACACGGTCGTCTTCAAGCCCGCGACCTTGACGCCGATGACCGCCACTTTGTTGACGGAGATCTTTGTCGAAGCCGGTATTCCCGGAGGCGTGCTGAATATGGTGCTCGGCTCCGGCAGCGAAGCGGGTGATGAGATCGTGGATCATCCCGCGGTGCGGGCATTGTCGTTCACCGGCTCGACTGAAACGGGATTGAAGCTTTATGAGCAGGTCGCGCGTCGCGGCGTAAAGGTTCAGGCCGAGATGGGCGGAAAGAACCCCGTCGTCGTTCTTGAAGACTGCGACATGGCGCTGGCGGTGGAATCGACGGCACAAGGCGCGTTCGGTTCGACCGGTCAAAGATGCACGGCAACATCAAGAGCAGTTGTGATGGACACGGTCGCTGATGAGTTCGTGCAAAAGATCGTCGAGCGAGCGAAGAGCTTTAAGCTGGGGCGGGGAGATGACCCGGATAACGACATCGGTCCCTCGGTTGATGAAGGCCAGTTCAACACGGTTCTCAAATACATAGATATCGGCCGCGAGGACGGCGCCGAGCTGCTCTGCGGAGGGAAACGTGCGAGCGGCAACGGGCTGGATAAGGGCTACTTCGTCGAGCCGACCGTTTTCGATCGTGTGACGCCCGATATGCGGATCGCTCGCGAAGAGATCTTCGGACCTGTCCTGTCCGTTTTGCGCGTCAAGGACTTTGACGAGGCCATGCGTGTCGCGAACGACAGCGACTACGGATTGTCATCTTCGGTTTTCACGAACGACACGAACCTCGTCTATCGATTCATCGATGAGATCGAGTCGGGAATGACGCATGTGAATTCTCCTACCACCGGCGGCGAGGCGCACATTCCTTTTGGGGGGATCAAGCAAACCGGTCTTGGTGCGCGAGAACAGGGTTCCACATCACTCGATTTCTACACCGAATTGAAAGTCGTGTATGTCGATTACACCGGCAGGAAGAGAGAAGGTAATCTCTATTAGATTTCTTTCGTGTGCTGCCGGTGTGATTTGTCTTTCTTTTCGTGCTGTTCCGTGTGCTTCGTGTATTTGTATGTTTGAAAGCAAAGATAAAGTGCGGTTGTTGTGTTTCGTGGTTTCAAGTAAGCCATAACCACTAATCAGACGAACCACACGAAGAAGACATGAACAGTCGTGCAAGTCATCGACCGCTTGACTCTTAACACAGTTGCTTCGTGGTTATCTCTTTTAGCCCGGAAACCAACTTCTCAGTACTCGATTGACCTAGCCACGAAATACACACGAAACAGCACGAAGTTAAGAGGGACTTTATAGCGCGAAGGAAATCCACGGATGCCACTAAACGCCACGAAGATTGCAGTAGAGATCCAAATGAGAATTTCAGCACTAATAGTTGCACTATTCGTATCAGTTTCCCTGCTGGGCTGTCAGCCGCCGGCTAACACAAACTCAAATGAGTCGGTGTCGAATACTCAGCAGTCCAATGCCCAGTGGGACGCCCACGTTGAGCAGTACCTCAACGCGTACTTCGAAATGAATCCGACATTCGCCGTTTATCAGGGAAAACACGAGTTCGATGGTAAGCTGCCCGATTGGTCAGAAGAAGGCCTTAAGAAGCAGATCGACTTTCTGAAAGACCAACGTCAGAAAGCGCTCGCCTTCAGGGACGACCAGCTCGACGAGCGGCAGCGATTCGAGCGCGATTATCTGGTTGCACAGATCGACGGCGATCTGTTTTGGCGCGAGACGGTCGATTCACCCCACTCAAACCCGTATTTTTACTCGGGTCCGCTGGATCCCGACGTCTATGTATCGCGCCCGTATGCTCCGCTCGAAACGCGAATCAAGGCATATACGACATACGCGCGAAACGTTCCTGCGGCACTCGAGCAGATCAAGAAGAACCTACGGCCTCCACTCGCGGCGCCGCTCGTAAAGATCGGGCGCACAACGATAGGCGGGCTGGCCGGCTCTTATGAGACCGACATCGCTAAGGTGTTCTCGGAAGTGAAAGACGAGCAGTCGCAAAAAGATTTCGCCGACGCGAATGCGACGGCTGCGAAAGCTATAAAGGATTTTGACGCCTGGCTGGCCGAACAGGAGAAGACGGCGAGCGGAAGCTTCGCCCTCGGTCCGGACAAGTTCAAGCAGATGCTGAAGCAGACCGAGAGCGTTGACATCGATCTCGCGGAACTCGAGCGGATCGCACGTGCCGACCTTGATCGCAATCTGGCCGCTGTAAAAGTGGAATGCGACGCCTACGCACCTGGAATGACACTCGTCGAATGCAATGCCAAGGCTAACGCGGTAAAGGCGGAAGGGACAGACCTTATAGATGCGGCCACGAAACAGCTCGCCGAGCTTCGCAGGTTTGTCGTTGAAAAAGACATTGTGTCCGTCCCGGGCACCGAGGAATGTAAAGTTGGAAAGGCGCCCCCTTACAAATCCTGGAACTTTGCGTACATCGAAATTCCTGGCCCGTACGAGACCAATCTTCCCTCCGTCTATTACATCGCACCGCCCGATCCGTCCTGGCCGAAGGAGAAACAGGACGCATACGTTCCCGGAAAAGGAAGCCTTTTGTTCACGTCGGTCCACGAAGGCTATCCGGGACATTTTCTGAATTTTCTACACTCGAATCGCGCGAAATCGAAGTTCGGCCAGGTGTTCGTCGGTTACGCCTTTGCCGAGGGCTATGCGCATTACACCGAAGAAATGATGTATGAGGCGGGTCTCGGTGCAGGAGACCCCGTGCTTCATCTTGGACAATTGCAGGAGGCGCTCCTGCGAAACGTGCGCTTCATTGCCGCGATCGGTTTGCATACGAAGGGAATGACGGTCGAGGAATCGAAACGATTGTTTCTCGAGCAGGGCTTGCAGGACGAGGGCAACGCCGAACAGCAGGCAAACCGGGGCACCTTCGACCCGGCCTATTTGAATTACACGATGGGGAAGCTGATGATCAAAAAGCTCCGCGAGGACTGGACGGCGTCGCGGGGCGGCCGAAACGCGTGGAAGCAATTTCACGACACGTTTCTTTCCTACGGTGGCCCGCCCATCCCGATGGTTCGCAAAGCGATGATGGGCAAGGACGACAAGGGATCGTTGTTCTGATTCGGTCCTGTTGGTGAGTTTCGTGCTTCGTGATCAGGTCATTAAGGCAGACCACGAAAAACACGAAACATACACGAACAAGGACCAAAAAAAAGATCCGTCCCGACTCTCAAATAACCTTCGATCAGCAAGCGAAGGGTATAGTTTGATCCGTCTGCCGGGATCGGCATTCCTATGGACACTGCGACACCCAGTCGATCAGCCTTCAAACGCATTGCAGTATTTTTCACGTTAGTTATCGCACTCATCGCCGGAGCGATCATAC